>NZ_DDCJ01000138.1:0-24900 GCF_002335285.1 Thalassolituus sp. UBA2009 | reverse complement strand
GCGCCTGCAGGATCTGGCGCATCGTTCAGTAGCCTTTCAGGTTATGCAGCGCCGGACGTTTGCCCGAGAGTTGCATGATGGCATTAATCAGATGCTGGTATCCGCCAAATTGCGCTTAAATCTGGCGGATAAAAAATGGCCCCATGAAGATGCCCGCGAGCATCTGCATAAAGCCACCGACATGCTTAATATGTCGATTCAGGAAGTGCGTCGGGTATCACACAATCTGCGCCCGGTGATGCTTGATGATCTGGGCCTTGAAGCGGCATTGCACAGTCTGCTCGATAATATCAGCGAGTCGGGAAAAATACGGGTAAAACGGCGTATCCGTTTACCGGAAACCCGCCTGCCCGATGCCATTGAAATGACACTGTATCGTCTGGTACAGGAAGCCATTACCAATGTGCAAAAGCATGCCGAAGCGACTCAGGTCAGCCTGAATATCAGCCATAATCTGCAGAGTATTCTGATTGAAATGGAAGACAACGGCTGCGGGTTTTCTCTCGAAGAAGATCAGAGTGGTATCGGCCTGATGAACATGCGTGAACGGGTCGAACTTGTAGGCGGAAAGTTTAGTGTCCGCAGCCGGCGCACACAGGGTACACTCATTCATGCGGAATTTTTCCTTAATCCGGACACAGCCTTAAGAGAGGCCGATTCATTATGAGCAGCAAACCAATTCGCCTGATTATTGCCGACGACCATCCGATGGTGCGTGAAGGGCTTAAAGTCAGCCTCGAAAGCGAAGGCCTGAGCGTGGTCGCCGATGTCAGTAATGGTGAAGAAGCCCTGGCTGCCGCAGCAGAGCACCATCCGGACGTTGTCTTGCTGGATATATCCATGCCGGTCATGAACGGTCTCGAAGCCTGTATCGCCTTTCAGGAACAACTGCCGGATATTCGCCTGCTGATCATTACCATGCATGATGATCGCGAATATATTATGAAAGTTATCCAGGCCGGAGCCGCTGGCTACGTATTAAAAGATGTAGCTCCGGAAGAGCTGATCCTTGCCGTTCAGACCGTACATCAGGGTGGCACTTACTTCAGTTCCAGCGTTGCCAAAACCCTGTTCAGTGAATTTGGCCGCCCCCGCCCGCCCGCGAGCGAAGATGTATTAAGCCCACGCGAAGAAGATGTCCTGGCCCGCCTGGCCGAAGGCCTGGGTAATAAAGAAATCGCCCGCGAACTGGATATTTCTGTCCGTACTGTGGAAGCACACCGGCTGAAGATCAAACAGAAGCTGGGCATCGGTAATTCTGCCGGGTTAATCCGCTACGCGCTGGATCATGGGATTATCCGCCGCTGAACAGCGGCCGTTTTTACGCTTATTGCAGACGAATTATCGCGGGTTGCCGCATCTCTGTTTTAAGCCAGTTTTCCCAGTGTGTTTTCAGCGCCTGAGCACCACCAATATAGTGTTCATCCAGCAAGTAAAATGCGCGCATATTCACCCCACGTTTATAATCCTGCAATAAACGCGTAATAAGGCTGCGGCCATAAGTGGTCGACAGCAGCATATACACCAGCTGCCCTGCCATCTGCTGATTTACCCCACGCCGGTGATTGGCATTGCGCCAGTCGTCACTGCGCACTTCAATAAACTTCAGCACATCCATCGCCTTGTTCTGGCGGGCAAGAAAACTGCGGCGGTTACTGTCATGGCTGCCGATCAGAAATCCTTCCGGGCTATAACTGAGTGTTTCCATTTGCTCGGCCATGCCTTCATTCAGCCAGTCCGGTAGTATCTGTGCCAGAGAATGCAGAATCGCATGACTGGCTTCATGGCGGATGGTTCTGTACGTGCTTTCAATTCCGCCCAGAGCATCATCGTGAATAAACACCGCAATCTCATGGGTTTTTGACAGATATACCCCCAGAGAATTGGCGGCCGAGTATCCGGAAATACGCTTCACAAAGGCCATATATTCACGCTGATCAGCAAGCAGATGAATTTTCACCGGCACCTGGCGGTAAAAATCAAAATAAATCACCTGATCGTAAAAGCGGTAAACCTCATTCACTTCACGCTGAATACGCGCCAGATCCAGTTGCTGGGCGGCCGAGGCCAGACTGCCCTCCTGACTGACGCGGATATCCAATGGCTGCCAGCCATTATTACCCTGCGTTTTCAGTTCCAGTACTTCAGCCTGTTTATGGGGTTTATCAGAAAAGTGTACCTGGCCGCGTTCATCAACCCAGCGGTACACGGCTGCCTGAGCGACAGAAACGCTCAGCAGCCAGAAGATAACGAGCTTAATCGCGGCTGCGACTGCGTTCCGCCGGCACATAGAGCTGCTCCAGCAGGTAGGTTTTAAAGTCATTGGCAAAGGGCTGCTTAGCCGCTGCGACTTTCATGCACAGCAACCAGGCGTCGCGCTCCGCCGGACCGATAGGAAACGCCTGATGAAATTTAGGAATCGCAATCGGGCCGTATTTTTCGCTGAACAAACGCGGACCACCGAGCCAGCCACATAAAAATCGCGTCAGTTTATCGGCCGAGGTTGATAAATCGGCCGGATGCATTGCGCGAATATGCGCCGCTTCTGGCAGGGTATCCATCGCCGCATAAAAATCATCAACCAGGGCTTTGATACCATCAAAGCCACCGGCCGCCTGAAAAGACGCATCACCCTGACCATAAGGGCGCTTTTCTTCCACAGAGTCATACATCAGGCAAACTCCTCCATAAAATCGAGCGCCGCCTGATGGCGGATGGTGCGACGATGATTCGCCCACAGCTCTTTGACTTTTTCCTGATTGCACTGCTGGCGGTCAATCAGCACCCGGGTCTGCAGTTCACCTTTTTTCTGACCGCCGGTCAGCGGTACTTTGGAGAATACAAACTGGTTGGAAATCAGATCCATAAACGGACCGGATTTACTGGTTGGCATAATAAACAGCAGTTGCAGCCCCAGACTTTCAGTGAGGTAATTAATCACCTCTTTCGAGCGGGTTTCATCCATTTTCGAGAAGGCCTCATCCACCAGCACCACGCGCAGATGGGTATCTCCTTCATTAAAGCGGAAGGCCGAGGTAATGGCCGCCGAACGGATAATATACGCCGGAGTTTCCAGCTGACCGCCGGAGCCGGTACCGTACTGGCTCAGTGCAATTGGCTCTTTATTGGCCGGTTGCTTGTAAATTTCGTAGGCACGGTAATTGCGGTAATCGGAAATCCGCTCCAGCTCACGCATTGCTTTCTGCTCATCATCGTCGAGCAGCATGGTCATCAGGTGATCACGCACGCGTTTGGAGTTTTTCGACAGATCAGCGGTAAAGAGTGTCGCACCGTCGCCAAGACTCGGGTTTTTGATAATTTCTTCGAAGAACTGCCAGTATTCTTTGTACTCCGGCACCCACTGCCAATCGAACCAGTAGGTTTCGCGGTCAGCACCAAACTGATGGTGTGCCAGCTCTTTATTCAGGTCTTCAAGGATGCGCTTACCATCATTAATCGCCTGATAAATGGAGTGACAAAGGTTGGTCACAAAGGCGTTGTTAAAGCTTTCGCGCAGCTGCACCAGCTTGTCCTGTTTTTCCACCAGAATATTATTTTTCAGGCGGTTATAAACGCGTTCGACTTCACGCTCCAGACCACAAACGGTTTTAAAGAAGGCAACGCTGTGTTCCTGACGGTAATCCGGGGTATAGACAATGGCATCCATGGTCTGACAACGCAGATTATGTTCGGCAATATTGCGCTCGATTTCATAAGCCGTGGAATTAAGTTCCTGACTGATGCTTTTACGATGATTTTCAATCGCATCCGCCGGACTTTCCTGCGCTTCGGTATCTGCTGCCGCCAGCCGGGCTTCGGTATCGAATTCCGGCCAGACGCTGACAATATGACGCAGGGCTTCTTCTTTGCTGTCAGCCACCTCAGACGTCTGTTCCTGCTGATCACTCAGATTTTTGCACTGTTTTTCGCTGTCGTTCAGCTGTTGCTGTAAACGTCCCAGCTCACCATCGAGTTCTTTAATCTGGGCATCCAGATCATCGGCTTTCTCTTTCAGTGCATCGAACTGGCTTTCCAGCTGCGAGAAGTCAGACAGATCCACATTGCTTAATGCCTGTTCGGCCTGCTGCATCTGATACTGGGTATCCAGCATCTGCTGCATCTGATCGGCAAAACTCACATGGCGCAGCAAATTAACCGCATCCAGTAATTGCTGAACCTGTTTCAGCTGGTAAGCCGCTTCGTTAGCCTGCTCAACCAGAGCCTCATATTCTGCTTTTTTCGCCGCCAGAGCGCGCTCACGGGCGCCCAGACCAAACACCAGTTCGGTATCGTCAAGGTCACAGCGATAAACCGAATAAGCACCGGAACCCAGGCCGTCTTTAGTGACACCACGACGGGTCATACGCAGCGCCTGTGCATCGGCCACCTGTTCAACCGAACCGTAACTGGCTTCGAGGTAATAACGCGCGGTAGCGTGCTCAAATTCCATTAAATGAATAATGGATTTATCGGATAATTTCAGGCGCTCACAGTCTTTTTTCGCTTTTTCGCCCTGAATAACCCGCGCCCGGCTGCCGCCCGGAATAGAACGCAGAATATGCGCGGCTTCGGCTTCAAATACCGATTCCACAATAATGCTGAAACGGGCACCACCGATATAACCTTCAATGGCGCTCTGCCATTGTGGGTCGGTAATTTCCACGTAGTCGGCCAGTACGCGCGGATCAGCCTGCGGACATTCGCGGCGAATCGCTTCCAGTGCCTGACGAACAAAACCCGGATAATTCAGCTGACGCGATTCCAGACTGTCAATATCGGCCTGCTTCTGCGCCATGCGGCCCTGAATCTGTTGCAGCTTCTGTTCGCGGCGATCGACCTGCTTGGCAATCTGATCGCGCAGGGAAATACCACTGCTTTCCAGTTCGGTGGAATGGAAACGCTCACGCCACTGGTTAACCAGCATCTGCTGTTGCTGGGCATCATCCAGATGCGCTTCCAGAGGTGACAGATCAACCCAGTCTTTACCCAGCAGTTTGCGGAAATCGACCGCGCCCTGATCTTTAATCGCCAGAACCTGTTTGGCCTGATCGATAATTTTCTTTTGCCCCAGGGTTGGAATTTCCAGACCGATGGAGGTTTTCTGCAACGCGCCATACACCAGTTCGGTAGCACGCAACGAGGCCTGTAATAACTGGTCCTGCTCCAGCAGCGGAATGGCCTGCTGCTGTAATTGTTTTTTGCCTTCGGCAATGGCTTGTTCGGCAGCGTCTTTATCCTGCAGCGCATCGATACCACGGCGCTGGGCTTCCATGCTGATCAGCTGCTCACGCAACTGCTTGCGGCGTTCCTGTGCGGTTTCCCGTTCTTTTTCCGCTTTATGCAGACGCTCACGGATGCCCTGCTGCTTTTCTTTAGCGGCCAGATACGCCCGCTGATCATTGATATAGCGGCTCTTGGCGGCGGTGTATTCCAGTACGTTGTAGTCGATCCACTGATCGATATAACGCTGTGAGGCACCTTTGGTATTGCTCAGAATGGCGATGGTTTCTGCCAGGGTATTGGCATCCGATTCCATCGCATAAATGGTTTTCATCAGATCGGATACGCTGCGGATCGCATCACCCAGATCTTTGGCTTCAAGAATTTCGTTGGCAACAAAACCGTTGATGCTTTTCACCGGTTTATACGCCATAAAACGTGAGAAGGTACGCGCGGCATTCATCGCTTCGCGCTCACTCACCGCATCGGTGCGGCCACGCAGTGCTCCGTACAGACGGCGCAGATATTGTTTTTTGGTATCGTATTTTTCGATATTGCTGGCATCCATGCGTCCTTTCAGATGACCGGGCAACTTATTCAGCTCGATCACATTGCGCTGGCCGTCTTTATCATCGTGCAGAAAATCCGACAGCGTCAGCTGTTCGGTGACGATATAAAACTGCAGATCATTCTGGCGCGCCACCGGCTGACTGCCGGCACGATCAATGGATGCACTGACACCAATAATGGCGGTAAAAGGTTCACCACTTTCACCGGCGGCACCATCGGCACCAACGGTCGGATGAAAAACCGCAGCCAGATAACCTACGGCACCGTTCGGGCGGGCATAACTGCCGTCGTCACAACCCAGCACATAAGACGCCAGGGTACGGACGTTTTTACCACGGCCACGCTGGGTCGCTTCGTCCTGACCCGGGTTGTAATGAAACAGCGTATCGTGGGCGGCGGTCATAATGGTCTGAATCGCATCGGCTGCGGTGGTTTTACCCGAGCCGTTACCGCCAGACAGTAAATTAATCGGGCCGAATTCAAATTCGGTTGCCGGAATATTGCCCCAGTTAACGTAAATAAACTTCTTTAAAAACATGACAATTATTCCCCAAACAAACTGGCAGGTTGTTTTTTACTGTCGGCTGCCTGCTCTTCTGTTTCTTCCGGCGCCTGCTCTGCAGCAGTAGCCGTTGATTCTTCTGCCGTAGCTGCAGGCTCTTCGGCAGCGGTCGACACGGTATCTTCTGTTGCCACGCTATCGTCAGCGGCTTCGTCAGTAACCTCTTCAGCAGCACCTTCAAAAACACCTTCGGTCTTTTCGGCAGCCTCTTCTGCTGCAGCCTGCAGAGACTCGTCAGAATCGTCAGCGCTGGCGTTTTCTGCGGTTGCACCTGCCTCTGAAGAAACCGACTGCCCGGCAGCATCTGCATTTTCCTGCTGCTCGTCTTCCATTAATTCCGACAGCACCTGATCGGAGACATAGCTCATAATCATCGGCCGTACACGCAGCCACATATCGCCATCGGTTAAGGTATCTTCGTTGGCAATCTGCACCAGGCGTAATTGTTTTAAGCGGCGGAACAGCGCTTTACGCTCAGTCAGGTTTTCCGGCAGGGTGCGTTTCAGCAGATTTTTCATGGCAATGCTGAGCGCTTCCAGCGATACCATGACACAGCCCTGTTCATCCACCATGCCTTCGCGCAGTGCTTTGTCGTATTGCGCGCGCAGCACCAGAATCAACGCCACTTCGTTCTGATTTAAGCGGCTGCGGAATGCCTGGGCACCGCTGTTCTGCGGATCATCCACCATGCCGGGCACCTGGGCACCGGGTGGATATAAACGCACAAACTGAAAACGGCGGTCGTGCTGAATACGGATGCCCAGCAGCGACAGATAATCGCCGATTAATTCTTCCAGTCGCAGGTAGCGGTCGTACAGCTGCTGCTCAATCTGGCTTTCGTCACGGCAGACAACACCATAATCCAGCAGGCGTACCAGTAATTCGGAAAAATCACGCTGGCTGAGGCCTTCTTTTTCTAACTCTTTTTCAATGATCTGCAACATATTCAGGACTCTTTCTGCACCAGCTCGAAGGTGAAGTGGTCTTTTTTCAGGAAATACGTGGCGCTGTTTTCAGCCCCGTCAGCATGCTCAGTGTCGGCCTGCTCGTCGTATTCAATGCGGAATTCAAATTCACTCGATAAACCATCAGCGGCACCCAGCCCGATGGCATGAGCAACCGCAAGAAAATCTTTAGCATTTTCAATCGGTAATTCACGGGTAGACACTTTACGGCCACTGCCCAGGTGCTTCTGCATATAGGTTTTCAGGGCTTGCTGATTCACCAGGAAGGCCTGATCCAGCACTTGCTGGATATAAATATCCTTGCGTGCATCCACATCAAAATCGCCCTGACCATCATCAACGGCGGCATCAATCATGCGACGCTGACGCGGTGCCGCAAGACGCACCTGCCCCGGATCAACCAGTGCAATCTGTGGTACGGCCATACGGTCGGCGGCTTTATCCAGCAAGGCGTTCTGCTGTTTTTCCGGCATTGCAGCCAGACGCTTACAGACCGCCAGTACATCGTTGTGCTGCTGCGACGCCAGATAACTCATCTGGCGAATAATAATATCGGCGCGCTTGGTAAAGCTTTGCAGCGCTTTGCGCAGGGCCGGCAACATAATGTCGGAGGCATTACGCAGGCGCATTTCAATGCCGTCGAGAATGGTCCAGAGCACCGACTGCCCTTCCTGAGCAATATCCGGTAATAATTCGCGCAGGCGGCGCTCAGCATTGGCTTTAAAGGCTTTATCGCGCTTGCGGATACCATTAATCAGCTGGCTGATCTGATCGCGGTGTTTTTCCACGTTATCGGCCGATAAACGTACCGATAGATCAGGCTGGAAACGGTTTTCCATAAAGTCGAAGAAGGCTTCGCTGGCACGCTGCACCAGCAGCTGATCTTCCATTTCCCGAACCAGATCGCGTTTGCGCTCTTCCAGCTCGGCGATCACATCGGTGAAGTCGCTGATGATGCGCTCGGAATATTCATAGGCATCCAGCAGGTCGTAAATATCGCCACGTTCCAGAAAAGATTCGAGTGAGTTACGGGTATTACGGGTATTACGGTGGCGGGTGCGCGCCATGCTGCGGCTTTCAGCCACAAAGGGTTCGGTAAATAGCCGGCCATAACGACTGAAGGCAAAGGTACTCTGCAGCGTTGCTTCGTCTACCTGCTTTTCGATCCAGCCATGTTCCAGCAGCTGGTTCAGCACCCAAACGGCCTGATCGCGGCTGGTGCGGAAACGGCCTTCGCTGTTGTCGTCACTGGCAGCATCATTCTGCTGCTCATCTGACAGACCTTCGTCCGCCAACAGTGGCGCACGCACCAGTGCTTCCTGAAAGATTTCAATCAGGGTATCGCGGGCCAGAGCCTGACCGTAATCGGCACTGCTGGAGCTGTACAGGCGTTGGTACAGCTCGCGCAGGCTCTCCATCACCTGTGCACGGTACTTGCCGGTCAACGGGCGGAAAAACTGCCCTCGTTCCTGTTCAAAAAACATACAAAATGTATCTGTAAGGCGGATTAAATGACCGGCTAGATTACTGAAAGCCTGCGCCAATGACCAGCGCCGCGACACATCCCCCGCCAGCCCGCATCAGTACTGACATTATGAAGGCGCTGACGGCATTTCCCCGTGCAAACAGCCGGGGTATACTGCCGGCGTAACAACCTAGGACGCACCCATTCAGGACGCCGCCGCCATGCAGCCTCACCCGGAACAACAGCATAAAGCCACCTTCTTTCAGGTCGGTACGGAAAAACTGATCGAACTGACACTGGCTACCTTTGGCCTCTACGCGCTGTTCTGGACATACCGTAACTGGCTGCAACTGCAACGCCGTGGTGAAGCGGTTAATCCGTTGCTGCGTACACTGCTGGCTGTTGTCTACCAGTACGATCTTTATCGCCGGATTCATCAGCGTGCACGGGTTGAAAACGCTACTCCGCGCTGGTCGCCTTTACGTATTTACTTGTTGTTTCTGATTTTTACGCTGGTGCCACTGTGGTTACTGGCTACCGATCATCCCTGGGGGATTCTGCTTAACCTGATGACACTGCTGCCCAACCTGCTGGCAAATCAGAGCATCAATCAGATTCACGACAAACATCTGCATTTTTTTGCGCAGAATACTGAGCTTTCAGGCCAGAACTGGGCGGCAATTGTGGCCGGACTGGTCGGCTGGTTGACCCTGCTCACACTGGCACTCGCCTATAACCAGTAACATCTTTTATTTTCAGGATTATTCCATGGCTATAGCCAGTCGCGCGTTATTCCCTCAGCCGCTGCTCCGGTCGCTGCCGGTGATGTTTATGCTGCTGTTATTTTCTTTTACCCAGCACAGCAGTGCTCTGGCGTCGGATCCCGTACCGCACACGCCAAACGACAAAACTTCCGCTAGCCTGCCGCTGTTACCGCCGGTCTTAAACCTGAATATGCCGGGCGATTTCAGCATCGGCCGCCACAGTCAGTGGCTGGAAGATCCGCATCGCAGCCTGACGCCCGATGCCGCCATGCTGACGGACAGCTGGCAGAACAGTAAATCCGACAGTCTGAATTTTGGCTTCAGCGATTCAGCCTTCTGGTTGCGCACTCCGCTCAGCACCGGCAGCCTGGATGACTGGTACCTGTGGAACCGCTATTCCCTGCTTGATCAGGTCGATATGTACCTGTGCCCGCGCCCCTACAACAACAGCAGTGAATGTGTACACAAACAGGCCGGTGATTTACAGCCGTTCGACATCAACCGCGATGTATCGCACCCGAACACCATTATTCACCTGCCGACCGACAAGGGACACGACTACCTGCTGTTGCTGCGCGTTGAAACCCACGGCACTTATCAGTTACCGGCCAGTCTGGTCGACAGTCAGACGCTGCATAACGAACTGCTGATGAATAACATCCTGCGTGGCGGCTACTACGCCACCATGCTGGTAATGGGCCTTTATAACCTGTTTATTTTCTTCGCTACCCGCGAGCGCAGTTACTTCTATTACTCGGCGTTTGTGCTGTCGTTCCTGTTATTTCATATGACTTATGAAGGTTCAGCCTTCCAGTTCTTCTGGCCAGAACTGCCGATGATTAATAACAGCGCGTTTCTGCTGGCGTTCTCTGTGAATCAGCTGATTCTGTGTTTCTTTGTGCCCAATTTTTTACGCCTGAAGCAACACAGCCCGGCAGCCTACCGGTTGTTCCGTGTATACACCGCGATCACGCTCGTCACCCTGCTGATGATTCCGCTGCTGCATTACGAAGTAATGGTGCCGATTAACAATCTTCTCAGCATGCTGATAACCGCATCGGCTCTTATTGTCAGCATCCGTGTCTGGATTGGCGGCGAATCAGCCGCACGCTTCTTCACCATTGCCTGGATGATGCTGATAACCGGACTGATTCTGGCCAATGCCCGCAGCCTGGGCCTGATTCCGACCAATACCTTTACTCTGTACGCCTATCAGATCGGCTCCTTTATGGAAGTCATTCTGCTGTCGCTGGCACTGGGTGAGCGTATTATGCGTCTGCAGAAAGATCAGCTGGCGGCGCGTAAAGCGATGCTGAAAAGCCAGGAAGATGCCATTCAGTATCTGCGCGACTACGAAGACCTGTATCAGAACTCACTGACCGGAAAATTCCAGCTCGACGAAGAAGGGTTTTTCCTCAAAACCAACCCGGCCTGGCGCACCATGCTGGGTTACAGCGAGCAGAATCATTTCAGCAATGACAACCCGAGCTTTGACAGCCTGATCGCCGAAGCCTCACAGCGCCGGGCCCTGTGGCGCAAACTGCGCGACAGCGGACGTGTACAGGCTTTTGTTGTTGCCATTATCCAGCCCCTGACCGGCGAACGCCTGATGGTGTCACTGACCATCCGCAAACGCGCACCGGGCGAACGCGCCGCCTGGATTGGCTCCGGCCAGAACGTCACCGAACAGTATCAGCAGGAGCAGGAGCTGATGCACCTGCAAAAGGAAAAGACCCTCGCACTGCGCCAGCTGGTGATGGGCATTGCCCACGAAATGAATACGCCATTGGGCAATATCCGTCTGGCCGAAAGCTTCTTAACCGAGCACCACGATGACTGGAGTGCCGACGAAGCCCAGCAACAACTGCAGCAAGGGCTGGTGCATATTCACGATGGTATTGAGCGCCTCAACAGCCTTAACCAACTGATGAAAAACGCTGTGGTACTGGAAAACCAGTACGCCAGCGAAATCATCGAGCTGCGCCCATGGCTCGAACAATGGCGTAATACCAACAGCCAGCAACATCCGCAGGTAAAACTGCGTACCGGTATTCACAGTTATCTGACCGAATGGCAAACCTACCCGGAAGCCCTCGACATTATTCTCAATCAGCTGGTTGATAACTCCTGCGTGCACAACCGGGAGCAGGAAGCCGAAGGCAAACTGCAGATCAGCGTTGATTTACGCGAACGTGGTGAACATCTGGAGCTGCATTATCAGGATAATGGTAAAGGCATCGACGCCGAGCAGCGTGAAGCCATCTTTATGCCGTTCTATACCACCCAGCGCTCTTCAGCACGCAGCAAAGGTCTGGGTCTGTACCAGACGTATAATCTGCTCACCGAACTGCTGCATGGCCATATCGACTGGCCGGACGACGCCGAAGGGTTTTATCTGGTGGTGCGTTTTCCACTGCCGGCGGAACATAATGACAGCGGTGCATAGAACCTGATTTATAGAATCTGATTTACAGAATAAAAACCGGGCAAAGACCCGGTTTTTTTATAGACATTCTCCGCCTTTCTACATCAGACAACCGCTTAATTATTGATCGCAAAATCAGCAGAACTTTATAATCAGTAACCATTCCTCTTTACGACAGGCAGTATTATGAAACCAGCACTCTCCCTTATCGCTGCATCGGTATTTCTTCTCAGCGCCTGTGGTGGGAGCAGCAGCGAAAGCAGCATTCCGGGGCTGAAGTCCGATACCAATGTTGCCCTGCTCTCTCGCGGAGCCAGTGCCAGCAGCAGCCATAACAGCAGCGATGCCAAAAACCTGATCGATGGCAACAACAATACCAGCTGGACCAGTGCATCAGGTCAAAAAATCGTGGTCGATTTTGGCAGCGTAGAAAAAATTAAAAGCATTAAACTGACCCGTCAGGCAGCAAGTGCTGCAATTGGCAGCAGTCCTGACATTCTGATTGAGCTGTCCGCCAATGGCAGTAGCTACACCGCCTCCAATCTAAGCGTATTTAGCGGCGGCATTGCCTGCACCAGCCAAACTGTAACGACTACAACCATGAGCTGCACTATGGCCGAGCGCGACACCCGGTATATCCGTATTACTTCGCAGAATGGCAAAGCTTATGATTTTATAGAGCTGGAAGCTTTAGCCACCAAATAAAAAACCAGAATAAAAGCAGAACAACAACGCCAGGGTAAATCATTATTACCGTAATGTTTTCATAGCAGCGTTCATAAACCGCAGCCATAAAAAAACGCCGCATAAAGCGGCGTTTTTTTTATTCACTGTAAATCAGGCGAATATTACAGACTGGCCGCCAGTTCGCTGGCCAGTTTGATGGCACGCTTGGCATCCAGTTCACCGGCAAACTCAGCGCCACCCACCAGGTGCAGACCAAAGCCTTTGCTTTCGTCGGCTTTCAGGGTTTCGTGCAGTTCGTTAACCGATACCTGACCGGCACAGATCACGATGTTATCAACGTCGAGTACGCGCTGGCTGCTTTCTTCACCTTTGGTGATGGTGATGTGCAGGCCCTGCTCGTCGATCTTGTCGTAAGACACACCGCCAATCATTTCCACGCCTTTCATTTTCATCACGGCACGGTGTACCCAACCGGTGGTTTTGTTCAGGCCTTTACCCAGCGACGAAGCCTTACGCTGCATCATGTACACCTTGCGCGGTGATGGATGAATTTCGGCTTTTTTCAGACCACCGCGGGTGCTGTTGCTTTCATCCACGCCCCACTCTTTCATCCAGGCATCTTTATTCAGCGTGGTGGATTCACCTTCGTGGGTCAGGTATTCGCTGATATCGAAACCGATACCACCGGCACCCATAACGGCAACGCTTTTACCCAGTTGCAGTTCTTTATCCAGCACTTCCTGATAAGACACCACTTTCGGACTGTCGATACCCGGAATGTTCGGCATACGCGGTGCAACACCAGAGGCGATCACCACTTCGTCAAAACCACCGGATTTTAATTCATCGGCCGTTACAATGTGGTTCAGCTTCAGATCAATATTGTATTTTTTGATCATGGCGGTGAAGTAGCGGATAGTTTCTTTAAATTCTTCCTTGCCCGGAATTTTCGAGGCGTAGTTGAACTGACCACCGATTTCGCCACGGCCTTCAAACAGAGTGACTGCATGGCCACGCTCAGCGGCCGTAACGGCACAGGCCAGACCCGCAGGACCAGCACCAACAACGGCTACTTTCTTCGCCTGTTTAACCGGGATGTACACCAGTTTGGTTTCGTTACAGGCACGCGGGTTGACTAAGCAAGATGCACGCTTGTTTTCGAACGTGTGATCCAGACAAGCCTGGTTACAGGCGATACAGGTGTTGATTTCGTCAGCGCGGTCTTCTTCAACCTTTTTCACCCAGTACGGGTCGGCCAGTAACGGACGCGCCATCGACACCATATCGGCTTTGCCGTTGGCGATAATATCTTCAGCCGTTTCCGGCATATTAATACGGTTAGAAGCCACCACCGGAATATTCACCTGCGCTTTTACCTTGGCGGTAACATCGGCGAACGCTGCACGCGGAACAGAGGTTACGATGGTCGGAACACGGGCTTCGTGCCAGCCGATACCGGTGTTAATGATGGTGACACCGGCTTTTTCCAGTTCTTTCGCCAGATGGATAACTTCTTCCATATCGGACGCTTCTTCCACCAGATCCAGCATCGACAGGCGGAACATGATGATAAATTCTTCGCCTACAGTCGCACGCATTTTGCGGATGACTTCCAGCGGGAAACGGATACGGTTTTCGTAAGAACCGCCCCACTCGTCGCTGCGCTGGTTGGTGCGTTTGTTGATCATCTGGGTGATGAAATAACCTTCAGAACCCATCACCTCAACACCATCGTAACCGGCTTTCTGTGCCAGTTTGGCGGCACGGGCATACTGGTCGATGGTTTTATAAATCTGTTTGCTGGTCAGCTCTTTTGGTTTGAACGGTGTAATCGGCGATTTAATCGCAGAAGGTGCAACGTTCAGCGGAGTGTAACCGTAACGGCCGGCGTGCAGAATCTGCAGCAGAATTTTGGAACCGTTTTCATGCACGGCATTGGTTACTTTTTTGTGGAAAGGCACCTGCCAGCTGCTCATCATTTTGGAGCCAAACGGCAACAGGTCACCGGCACGGTTCGGAGAGAAACCACCGGTTACCAGCAGGCCAACACCACCACGGGCACGCTCGGCAAAGTATTCTGCCAGCTCACCAAAGTGCCACGGACGATCTTCCAGGCCGGTGTGCATGGAACCCATCATCACGCGGTTTTTCAGAGTGGTGAAGCCAAGATCCAGTGGCTGCAGAATATGGGAGTACTTGCTCATGGTTGCTTTCTCACAAATCGGTTGTGTTGGCACAGGTTATTATCATCGGCTGCCGGACAAGCCGGCATGCTTTATGGCGAATCAGTTTACCCGGCTTTACTGGCAGGTAAATGACCAAACATAGCATATGAATGATCATTCATTACACCAGCAGCACCTTAACAGCAGCAGCCAACCAACAATCTGCCGCCAGAAAGCTGATCGCCTGCGATTACTCGTCTGCAATCTCAATGGATGGCATCGCCTGCGCCGCAGCGGCCTGACGTGCCAGCGCCACCGCCAGACGGCGTGAAGCATGGCGGTACATCATAGAGACTTCCGAGCAATCATCCGCAGCCACCACCGGTGTACCGGCATCGGACTGCTCACGGATGTACTTGGATAACGGCAGCGAACCCAGTACCGTGGTGTTGTAGGTTTCCGCCAGACGCTCGGCACCGTCCTCACCAAAAATATGTTCCGCATGACCACACTGCGAACAGATATGCATGCTCATATTTTCAATCATGCCCAGCACCGGAATATTCACTTTGCGGAACATTTCCACGCCTTTTTTGGCGTCGGCCAGGGCAATATCCTGCGGTGTGGTAACAATCACAGCACCGGATACCGGGAATTTCTGGCTCAGGGTCAGCTGAATATCACCGGTGCCCGGCGGCATATCAATAATCAGATAATCCAGCTCGCCCCACTGGGTCTGGGTCAGAATCTGCATCAGCGCTCCGGCAACCATCGGCCCACGCCAGACCATCGGCGTGCTTTCGGTCACCAGATAGGCCATCGACATGCTTTTCAGGCCATGAGCTTCAACAGGCACGAACCATTTGTTGTCGATGGTTTCCGGGCGGGTGCCATCTTCGACCCCCAGCATAATGCCCTGACTCGGGCCGTAAATATCGGCATCCAGCAGGCCTACTTTGGCGCCGTCTTTGGCCAGCGCAATGGCCAGGTTAACCGCGGTAGTGGATTTACCCACCCCGCCTTTGCCGGACGCCACCGCAACAATATTTTTGACCTGGGCAATGGCTTCAACGCTGTTCTGGCTTTTGTTTTCCGCCACCGACCAGCTGATATTAACCGCCGCAGCGCTGCAGCCATCTATATTTTCCAGCGCCGTTTGCAGCATCTGCGCGATGCCGCCTTTGAGAAATTCAGACGGGTAATCAAGATGAATATCCACCTCAACCCGGCCGCCATCGATACGGATATCACGCACGCAACCGGCGCTGAGCAGATCGGATTCCAGATAAGGATCGGTATAACCGGCCAGAGCGGCCTCAACCTGAGAACGGGAAATCTGTGACACAAGACACTCCTGCACAAAAGGGCGACAACAAAGAATGGCAGGATTTTACGCCCCGGCGGCAGAATTACCACCGCCAGAGTGTCGGGTTATTCAATACTGCGTTGGCACCACTAAACCGGGCTGACCGGCACCGAAGCCAGCAGGCTGCGGGTGTAATCGTGCTGCGGTGCGGTCATTATCTGCTCGGTATTGCCCTGTTCAACGATGACGCCGTCTTTCATCACCGCCACGCGGTGCGCCAGATGCGGAATAATCGACAGATCGTGGGTAATAAACAGATACGACAAGCCCATTTCCTGCTGCAATTCCTGCAACAGCTGCAACACCTGACCACGAATAGACACATCCAGTGCGCTGGTTGGTTCATCACAGATAATCAGCTCAGGCTCCACCGCAATGGCACGGGCAATCGCCAGACGCTGGCGTTGGCCGCCGGAAAACTCATGGGGAAAACGATCAAGGTGCGCGACCTCAAGCCCGACCCGCTGCAGCAATGCCTGCAGGCGTTGTTCGCGTTTTTCCGCATCCGGCTCAACCTTTAAAGCGATCATGCCTTCGGCCAGAATATCGCGCACATTCATACGCGGATTCATCGACGAAAACGGGTCCTGAAAAATTACCTGAATGCGTTTGCGCAACGGTAAAAACTGACGCTGGCTGAGCTGATCAATACGCTCACCGGCAAAATACAGCTCACCACCGGCCAGCGGTTCCAGACTCAAAATAGCGCGCCCGGCGGTCGATTTACCCGAACCACTCTCGCCTACCAAAGCCAGCGTTTCACCCCGGCCAATACTCAGGCTGATGCCATCCACCGCTTTAGTGTGGCCAACCACCCGCTGCAGAATACCTTTACGCTGGGCAAACCAGACACGCACATCCTTTAACTGCAGCAAAGGCTCACTTTGCGCCGGAGCAGACAGAAAATGGCGGCGATCGGGTAATGAGTGAATCAGCGCACGGCTGTATTCATGTTTTGGCGCGGCAAAAAATTCGCGGGCAGCGGCCTGCTCAACAATTTCGCCATAGCGCATCACCGCCACACGATCAGCCATCTGTGCCACCACGCCCATATCATGGGTAATTAACAGCACCGCCAGCTGGCGTTTGCGACGTAATTCGTTAAGTAATTCCAGAATCTGTTTCTGGATGGTGACATCCAGTGCGGTGGTCGGCTCATCGGCAATTAACAGCTGCGGCTCGCAGGCCAGTGCAATGGCGATCACCACCCGCTGCTTCTGCCCGCCGGACAACTGATGCGGATACCAGCCTAAACGCTGCTCAGCATCGTTAATGCCAACCTCGTGCAACAGACTGATGATTTTTTCACGCAGCGCGGCACCGCTTAACCCTTTATGCAAACGCAGCACTTCGCCAATCTGCTGTTCAATAGTCTGCACCGGATTTAACGAGCTTTGCGGCTCCTGAAATACCATCGCTGCCATGCGTCCGCGTACCGAGTTCATCTGCGCTTCGGTCAGATTAAACACATCGGTTCCGGCCAGTTGCACCCGGCCACTGCGGATGGCCAGCGCTTCCGGCAGCAGGCGCATTAACGCCAGTGACGTCAGCGATTTACCCGAGCCACTCTCGCCTACCAGAGCCAGAATTTCTCCGGCGCGAATACTGAAACTCACCGGTTTAACCAGCAAGCGTCCCGCCTGCTGATATTTGCCCGGTAATAATTCAATACTGAGGTTTTCGACCTGTAATAATTCCATCATTTTCTCCTCAGGCCGACCGTGGATCGAAGGCATCACGGACGCGGTCGGAGAATAAATTCGCCGCCAGCACCAGCACAAACATCAGCACAAAGGCCGCCGCAACCGACCACCACACCACCGGATCACGGGATAACTCAGACCGTGCTTCATTAATCATATTGCCCCAACTGGCCATCGACGGATCAACGCCGACGCCGATATAAGACAACACCGCCTCGGCCAACACAAAGACGCTGAAATCCAGCACCAAAGCAATCAGAATAATATGGGTAATATTGGGCAGAATATGGCGATAAATAATACGGTTATGGCCAACACCAAAGGCATGAGCTGCCTGCACATAGTCGAGCTGGCTGACTTTTAACGTTTCCGCGCGCAATAAGCGGCACAGGCCGGTCCAGCTGGTCATACCTAAAATAAAACACAGTGCCAGGAATTTAAAATCGGCCCGTACAGCCACCAGATTAAATTGCTCCGGATGAGTCTCGATATACACATCAATCAGCAGCACCGATGCGGCAATTAACAGAATGCCCGGAATAGAACTTAATGTGGTGTAAATATACTGCACCACATCATCAACCCAGCCTTTGAAGTAACCGGCACTGATACCCAGCACAATCGCCAGCGGCAGCGTCAGCAGCGTTGCCAGAGTGCCGATTAACACCCCGGTGCGGATGGCTTTAATACTCCAGTACAGAACATCCTGCCCGACCTTATCGGTGCCCAGAATGTGATACACCTTACTCAGCTCCAGCACCCAGCAACAGGCCAGCACCAATAAAGACAGCGTCAGATAAATGGTTCCCCAGGGCAATGTCTGCTGAGTGGCCAGCCCCCTGCTACACTGCTGACGCTGTTGACGCTGACGCCAGGCAATATGCAAACCGAGAATCACCGCACTGATAAAGGCCGCCACCAGCAATGCCTTCATAGAGCGGACAAAAACATCCTTGCCATGATCAGCCTCATCGGCAAGATGCTGCCCGGCATTCGCTAAGCGCGGAAAATCGCGGTAAACCACACCGTCGTCGGTTTGCATATTTTCTTTGGCGAAAGAATAAATCGCGAACGGTGCCGAATAGGTTTTTTCGTCTTTATTGCGCAGCTCAGTCAGAACCACATCCAGCAGGCTGTGTACTTCCTGACTGTAATGCACTTCATCGCTGCCTTCGGTTTTTTCCAGAGGTGCGCGGTAATGCAGGGAATCCAGCAAGGCAATCAACAGATAAAACAGAATAACAATAAAAGATGCGACACCGGCACGGGAGTGAAACACCGTACGCCAGCGCTGACGCGCCAGCGGGTTTTTACTTAACTGGTAAAAAAACAGTCCGAGACTGGACACCAGAATATAAATAAGCACATCGCTCCACAACACGACAGGCTTAATGCTCAGTAATTCATTCATAACAGACGTCAATTCATTCATATCAGGTCACTCATATCAGGACAGCCTTACCCGTGGATCGACCAGGGTGTAAGAAATATCCGTCAGAATCAGACCGAGGATATAGAGTACGGAACCAAGAAACACCATGCTGCGCACGATGGCAAAATCCTGCGCCTGAATGGCGTCCAGGGTGTAACTGCCAAGACCAGGAATGCCAAAGAAAGATTCAATCAGCAGGCTGCCCATAAATAACGATGGGATCACCACCACCACACTGGTGAGAATCGGAATCAGGCCGTTAGGCAGAATATGACGGAACAATACCGTGGTTTCCGATACCCCTTTGGCGCGCGCAGTGCGCACATAATCTTTATTGGCTTCTTCCAGAAATAACGTGCGGTACAACCGCGTACCACCACCGATACCGGCGACCACGCCGATAATCACCGGCAAGATCAGAAAACGAATAGCATCGGTGCCGGCCAGATAGCCGGAAATCGGCACCAGATGCCAGAGTTTGGCAAAGAAATACTGCCCGCCCAGAATATAAAACACCCCGGATATCGACAACAGCACCACGCACAGCACCATCGCAGCGGTATCAAACGCACTGGCGCGGAACATCACCACAAACAGCGCGAATACAATATTGACGCTGATGCCGATAATAAAGGTTGGCAAGGCAACCGCCAGACTCGGCCACATCCTTTCACTGATATCGGCACCAATGACCCGGCCTTCATCCGATTTACCAAAATCAAACACGAACAGCCGCGCTGATTTTTCAAAAAAGATGGTATCGGTCAGCAGCCCTTCGCTGTTTTCAGCGGTGTTAATAAATAAGGGTTTGTCATAACCGCGCTGGGCTTTCCATTGTTCTATGGCTTCTTCTGAGACATGTTTATCACCCAGCTGCACCCGCGCCATCTGATCCGGTGTATTCACCATAAAAAACAGGGCAAAGGTCAGCAGGTTTACACCGAGAAGAATCGGCAGAGCGTAGGCTAAACGACGGATAATATAAGCCAGCATGTCAGCCCTCCTTTTCTGCAGGTGTAGTATTTGTCAGCGCCGTTTGAATACGACGCTGCTGGCGACGGCGGAAGCCACGATAACCCGGCAGCAACGCAACCAGCAGAATTCCAACGACGACAAAAATGGGCCATAACACCGGAGCATTCCAGGCCGCCTGTGCCTGACTGCGTTGTTCAGTATCCACGGCAAAATACTTCACCACACTTTTACTGATGCCATGGGCCTTAACATTGCGCACCCAATGGTTATTCAGCACATAGGAATGCGGATGCCAGCCGGATGCCCACACCGCGTCGCGCTGCAGAATGGCAATCATACGGCGGATAATCTCCATGCGCTGCGGTGAGTCTTCCATCAGCTGCATCTGGTCAAACAGGCGATTGTATTCGGCATTGTTGTAATTAGTGGAATTTACCCCACTGCCGCCGCTGATCACCTGACCATTATTGCCGTACTGTAAAAACAGGAAGTTTTCGGCATCCGGATAATCAGCCAGCCAGCCCCACTGGAATAACTGGGCATTACCGGTCTGCATTTTTTCTTTAAAGCGGTTGTAATCGGTACCACGGATATTGAGCTGAATATTCAGCTTTTTAAATTGTTTGATCATCCAGTTCTGCATGGCGCTGCCGCCACTGCCACCAGTCGGGGTATCCAGATTCAGCACCAGAGGCTCACCGGTTTTGGCATGGCGGCCGCCCGGGTAACCGGCTTCGGCCAATAACCGTTTGGCCTCTTCCAGCGATTTACGCTGTGGTTTGCCATCCACCCAGTCAAATACATAAGGGTTAATGCCCTCTTCGCCACTCTGATAACCGAAAATACCCGGCGGTATCGGGCTCATCGCTACTTCGCCACGGCCATTGGCAAAGATTGAAATCATTTCCTGCTGATCGTAAACAATGGCGATTGCCTGGCGCAGCTTGCGCGCACGTTCGCGGCTTTTGGCATCCCCTTTATCGCCGACCACCGGGTCGAGCATATTAAAGGCAAGATAATAACTGCCCAGCACCACTTCTTTTTCCAGTGTTACGCCTTTGGCTGTCATTTCCGGGCTCAGGCCAATACCATCACTGCTGACGCGGATCGCCTGATCAAAACTGTCACTGGCAATACCAGAACGGTCGTAATAGCCCTGCATAAACTTGGTCCACAGCGGGATGGCTTCTTTTTCCAGGCGGTAAACCACTTTATCCAGTAATGGCAGCCGCTCTCCGGCATCATCTAGTAAGCCTGCCTCAGCATCACCAGGCATACCTTCCGAGGGGTAATAATCGGCGCGGTAATTCGGGTTCTTTTCCAGAATGATGACTTCGTTAGGGTTATTGCGCGTCATCATAAAAGGACCGCTGCCAACCGGATGCCAGTTCAGCACAATATTACGCTCGGCCAGTCCCGGCTGATGGTAAAAACGATCGACTTCCCAGGGAATGGGCGCAAAAAAGTGAAAGGCCAGCCAGTATTTAAACTGCGGATATTTGCCTTTTAAGCGGATAGTAAAATCATAACGCCCCTGAGCCTCAACACCGGCCATGCTGAGTTGGCGTAAATCCAGCCAGGCCTGCTTGCCTGCTGTTTCTTCCAGTGCTTTACGCGTATCGCTCGCAATCTGGCTGAACTCCGTCATGCCCACAATATAATCGCTGAGCAGTGCACGTACCGGCGACAGCAGTTTAGGGTCGGCCAGGCGTTTAACCTGATACACATAATCCTCGGCCACCAGTTCACGGCTGCCCTGCTCGGTAAAATCGTCCAGAGTGCGGTATTGCTCTGATTCGGCGGCCGAGGCAAACAGATAACGTGATTCACCGTTTTCGTTCAGGGCAAAGGCCGGATGCGGCTGATAGCGGATGCCGGGTTGTAACTGAAAATGGTAGGTAGAAAAGGCAATGTTTTCGCTGTTGGCATCCACCTCATTGCCATCAGCATCGCTGTAACGGATATCCGGCATCGCCGTCAGGGTATTAGGAATCAGCTCGTAAGGGCGTTTAAGGTAGTCATAAGCCAGAGGTGGCTCATAAATCTGATCAATAAAGCGCGATTCATCGGTGCTGTAAGAGCGGGCCGGATCAAGGTATTTGGGACGTTCAGAAAAACTGGAATAGAGAATATTGGCGCTGGCTTCGGATTCCGGATGAGGATTATTCCAGGCCTGATCGCCGCACCCCGCCAGCAACAGCGCACCTGCCAACCATAGCCCTGCGCCGCCAAAGCGCCCGGAGACTGCGCTTACAGCCTTCAGCCAGCCAGACTTTTGCAAACCAGCCTGCAGACGACCAGTAAACCCGCCGCAGCGGCGCATCTTCCCCAAAACAACAGTGTTCATCAGCAGCTATCCATTACAACTCCGGCAGTCAGCCCCTCACTGCGGCTCCCTCTTACAGCGAAGGCGACCTGAGAGCAGCTGGCACAACGCCAGTCCGATGCAGAGATTTATTATTGTGTTTGCCTGCCCCACCACCTCAGAGGCAGACTGATATGACAGCAGAGTGTGCCAACATTTCCCGCCGGTGCAAGCTTTCCTCATTCAGGATATGTCAGTGTCCGCTGTGTCGGATGCTCTGGTGGTTATATTTTATACAGAAGGGACAGTCAGGCTGCCGTTGCAGGCTCTGCTACAGACCGCATAACGGAGATCGGGCGAGTTATCAGCACGGGCGCCTTGTCTACCCTAAGAACTAGAACGCTTTTGCTGTGGAGCAGTGAAACATAGCGAGGAACGAGCGAAGCTCAACTGTCCTAGCCCCGTAGGAGCGCTCATCAACTGATTACTATGAGTCTATTTATCACAATAATTTTTCAGCCTTTCTATTGACGCTAATACATACTTTTTTTCATATTTTGATAACTCTTCAGCCCGAAATAGCATCTCTGGCAAATATTCACATGCTTTCAGATTAATCAGTGCTTTGATACTACTTATGACAAGTAGCTCCCTTTTTGAGTTAAGATTATTTAAGAATTTATTTTTAAATAGTCTTATTTTTTCATCCTCGAGAAGTGATACAAAAACTATAGAGGGCTTTGGGTACTGACTCATGCGTCTGGCCGCAACGAGTTCTGTTATATAATATCTAGTTTGAAGATTCTCATCCGAAAGGGTGTTTAGCAAATGATCTGCGTTACGCTGAAGTAGGTCTAAGTATTCCTGAGATGGCTCAGCGCCATTATCTGTATAGTACCCCTTCAGACCATAGGCAGACTTCTCCCTTGCAGAGCTATCAGAACTATTTAGACCTAAAAAATTGCTTAACATCCACTTCGATGGTTCTGCATACGAGGCAATAGAAATAGTTAAAATTGCGAATAAAAATAATTGTTTCACACTAACCTCAAGTCATAACGTTTAAGCCAACCCGCCGCGCGTTAGCGCGGTCGGGTTTAGCGCATTGTTGTGCCGTAATTTTATCTAGCTCTTGTAACTGCGTTTTGGCAGGTACAGAAAATACTAAAATGGTCATTACCTATACCATTCAGTTGCTCCAGCGAAGATACTCCAAAACTACCTCCACCACATGCAAGATATAAAACGTTTGCTAATGAGTGTTCCTGACCATCCAAACAACTTTCCTGAACTTTTGAATCTAAAGCTTTTAGTTGTGTGTCAATTTCCCTAATGTGTTCTGGCTTAACCATACTGATTTCGGTATAAATTGTCATAAAGCCCCTTTTTTTATTTAAGTTAATTTTTTAGTTTATGCTCTTGAGGCACAACAGCTTATTAATGTGCGTGCGCATTTATTCCGGGCGACTCTTTCGAGAAACCCCACATAATTTATTGACCAAGTTGAGAAATCGTCCATAACCCAAAAATCCCTTCCAGAAAAACGCGCACGCCTGTTAACTCAATGCCTTTGCGCATATAAAATTGTGAAACAAGGTTGCAAGCTATTGATTCACTTGACGTTTAAGTTACTACCCTCTGTCAAAACGGGCAAGCACGAATGATAAGCGTGCCCGATCCCCTGAAAATTTAAAAATGCACTGTATATAAAAAGAGTACTTCATTACATTAGAGCCTCACGGACAAAGCGCAGACACCTGCACTTCTGAAAAAGCCAACCGGCACCGTTGCTCTACAACATTCATTCCAGCTATCGCGGCTGAAAGCCGCTCCCACGATATGCTTACCGGGTCAGATGAGTCTTCTGATTTTGTCGCGGATAAGATCCACTCCTGCAAACGACACCTGATTTAATATGCTGGGTTGCAGGCAGTCGAATGCAACCTCCATCGCAAATATCGCGGCTGAAAGCCGCTCCCACACTGTGCTTGCCGGGTGAGCTGAGCCTTCTGATTTTGTCGCGGATAAGATCCGCTCCTGCAAACGACACCTGATTTAATATGCCGGGTCGCGGATAGTCGAATGCAACCTCCATTGCAGATATCGCGGCTGAAAGCCGCTCCCACACCGTGCTTGCCGGGTAACTTGAATCTTCTGATTTTGTCGCGGATAAGATCCGCCCCCATATTCTGCCTTCCGCCTCAAAATAACCATCCGGTTATATCCTTGACCCGCATCAGTACCTTCCCCCAACAGGCCGCTATCATCCCCCGCTGGCATGCCAATAAGGCGGCCG
>NZ_DDCJ01000137.1:19013-25955 GCF_002335285.1 Thalassolituus sp. UBA2009 | reverse complement strand
CCGCCGATATGTCTGGTCTGTCCGCAGGGATGCGGACAAGCGGCTCCGGCCATGGATGGCCGATGAGTCACGCGGCCAGTAAATATCAAGGTTTCAAGGACTATTTTGCCGGAGCAAAATGAACAGCCGAAGGCTGGCGCGCAGCGCGAAGGGCAGGACGCCCGGAGTCTCACGGCCCAGAAAGCGCGAAGCTGGGGTCGGCCCGCCGGCAAGGGGATAAGTTCCCCTGCGAGGCAGCAGGCCTTGATGTTAAAAACAATGTTTTTGCTACTTATGGTGCTGATTAAAAACTGTGGGACAGCAGTGGCCCAATGGGCTCTTTTTTTATTCCTTCTCTTTCAGGTTTAAGCGTTACAACTTGCCACTGAGTAAAACCTGCAACAGTCCTGGCCGCACAAGGTTGGCATAAAGCGCACCGATTTCTTTGGCATCCACCGGAAAACCATCTTTAACCCAGCGCACAATGACCATAAAGGATGCACCGGCAAGAAAGTCGATGACATAATTCATCAGGCTGGTGTCTTTTATCGGCAAAGAGTGGGCGCCGATATAACGCTCCATAATACGTCCGACGTAACGTTTGAACTCTGTCAGCATCAGCGCTTCGATATCGGCTTCAACCAACAACCTTGCAAAGGTTGCGTTATCAGACCATTGCCGGAACATAATTTCTGCAATAATCGGATCGGCATTGGGAGACTTTGTCAGGTAGCTGTCAATCTGCTCATAGAACTGCATGAACATGCTTTCGATATACCCTTTAAGCAAGTCGTCTTTCGAACGGTAATGCAGATAAAAAGTGGGACGTGCCACACCGGAACGCTCACAGATATGAGCCACGGAAATTTTGCTATAAGGCTCTTCCGCCATCAGCTCCAGCAGCGTATTCATCAATAAACGCCGTGAACGTTCAACACGCTTGTCGAGATCTTTACTCATAATATGGTCGCCACGGGCAAGGCCATTACCCGGATTTATTATTGTATTTGTAATTCAGCATACGCCATTGAATTTTATAGACAATCGTCTATCTGTGCCAGACACGGTCGCGGCTGACGCTGCAGCATCACATTCAGGAATCCGGGCCGGCTCAGTTCGCTGAACAGCTCCGCCAGCTTGTCCGGCGGATAGCGGAAATCATTACGCACCCAGCGATCCAGCATCATCCAGGATGCACCGGCGAGATAATCGATCATAAAACCCAGGCGCTCCGCATCACTGACGACAATCTGATGCTGGCGCACATAGAGGCCCAATACCCGGGTAATGTAGTTCTGAAAACGCTTGATCAGCAGCGATTCAAGCCCCGCATTAAAGATCAGGCGACTGAAATCACGGTGGCGGTTCCACTGTTCAAACAAACGCTGGCTGATATCACTGCTCAGCTGCGGTGACTCTTCAACCATGCCGGCAATATCGTCATAGAATTCAGCAAATACCGTATCGACATAGTCCAGCAGCAGCTCCTCACGACTGCGGTAATGCTGATAAAAAGTCTGCCGAGCCAGCCCCGCATGACGGCTTATCTGCTGAACGGTAATAGAAGAGAAAGGCTGGTCAGTCATCAGCGTCAACAATGCCTGCAGCAGTTGAGCACGGGTAGGAGATTCAGCAGCAACAACAGAAACAGCAGAAACAGATAAGGTCATAAACAACTCCCGGGGGCGGATCATGCTAACAGCGCCCGGGCCTGACCGCAAAAACGAAAAAGCCGCCCGAAGGCGGCTTTTTGTGGAAGCAGAACTTACGCAGTTGCGAACAGTTCTTCGTCCAGTTCGAACAGAGGCTCAGAGCCACCTTTTACAGCAGCGCTCAGGCCAATGTAACGTGGCAGCAGACGCTTCATGTAGAAACGTGAAGTTGCCAGTTTGGCTTTGTAGAAGCCGGAAGCGTCATCTGCTTTTGGCAAGGCCACTGCAGACATCTTCGCCCACATGTAAGCCAGCGCGGTGTAACCAAACACGTGCAGGTATTCAACAGAGGCCGCACCGATTTCGTTCGGGTTGTTAGCCGCTGCGTCCATAACCCACTGAGTCAGGTCATTCAGGTTTTCCAGAGCCGCCTTCAGTGGCTCGATGAACTCGGCCATCGCTTCGTTATCAGCCTGAGAGGCGATGAACGCATTGATGTCGGCTTCGAACAGCTTGTAGAACGCACCATTGTTGGCAGCGATCTTACGGCCGATCAGGTCCAGAGACTGAATACCGTTGGTGCCTTCGTAGATCTGAGTGATACGGATATCACGCACATACTGCTCCTGGCCCCATTCACGGATAAAGCCGTGACCACCGAATACCTGCTGACCAGCAATAGCAGATTCCAGAGCGTTGTCGGTCAGGAAAGCCTTGGCAACCGGAGTCAGCAGAGCCAGCATCGCATCAGCGTGCTGCTTCTCTTCGGCGTTGTCAGAGAACTTGGCAATATCCAGCCACTTGGCAACGTAGGTAGAGAATGCACGGCCACCTTCGTTGAAAGCACGCATAGTCATCAGCATACGGCGAACATCAGGGTGAACGATGATCGGATCAGCGGCTTTGTCTTTAGCCACAGCACCGGTCGGAGCACGACTCTGGATACGGTCACGGGCGTATTCAACAGCGCTCTGATAAGAGGCTTCGGCTGCACCGATACCCTGGATACCCACACCCAGACGCTCGTAGTTCATCATGGTGAACATACAGGCCAGACCTTTGTTTTCTTCACCGACCAGCCAGCCTTTGGCGCCGTCGAAGTTCATTACACAGGTAGCAGAACCTTTAATACCCATCTTGTGCTCGATAGAACCACAGGACATGGTGTTGCGCTCACCCAGAGAACCATCTTCGTTCACCAGGAACTTAGGCACCAGGAACAGGGAGATACCCTTAGGGCCAGCCGGCGCGTCAGGCAGTTTAGCCAGCACCAGGTGGATGATGTTTTCGGCCATATCATGCTCACCCCAGGTGATGAAGATCTTGGTGCCGGAAACAGCATAAGAACCGTCAGCCTGTGGCTCAGCTTTGGTACGGATAA
Source organism: Thalassolituus sp. UBA2009 (assembly GCF_002335285.1). Taxonomy (NCBI): domain Bacteria; kingdom Pseudomonadati; phylum Pseudomonadota; class Gammaproteobacteria; order Oceanospirillales; family Oceanospirillaceae; genus Thalassolituus; species Thalassolituus sp. UBA2009. The sequence continues at coordinate 22,943 of NZ_DDCJ01000137.1, read as the reverse complement.
TGCCCAGATCGGTACCGGCGTGAGGCTCGGTCAGATCCATGGCACCGGCCCATACGCCGGAGTACATGTTAGGCAGATACTTCTCTTTCAGCTCCAGAGAACCGTGCGCGTTCAGCGACAAACAGGCACCGGCTGTCAGCATTGGCGCTAAGCCGAACGACATGTTGGCACCCTGCACCATTTCTTCTACCTGACCAACCAGAGTCTTAGGCATACCCATGCCGCCGAAATCCGGGTTACCACCCAGGCCGTTCAGGCCGGCTTCAACGTAGGTCTGGTACGCTTCTTTAAAGCCAGGAGCGGCGGTCACTTCGCCATCCTTCCAGGTGGAACCAACTTCATCACCGTTGCGGTTCAGCGGCGCCAGAACCTGACTGGCGATCTTGCCACATTCTTCCAGAATGGCTTCCGCAGTTTCTGTATCGACTGCGCCTTGCAGACCAGCCAGAGAAGCCCACAGTTTGTCTGCTTCAAAAACTTCATTCAGAACAAAGCGCATGTCGCGCAATGGTGCTTTATATTCAGCCATGTTTCACCTCATGTTAGCTGTAGCTTAATGTTACCCTCGCTTACAACCAGCCACCGGATAACAAAATGCCGCTATTGTACTTACTCTGACCCGCTTGCCCAGCCCAGAATACGAAAAAACCGCGCCGAAGCGCGGTTTTTACTGATGTGCCTTTTACGAACAGGCGCTCAGACTCAGAACGCGAAGTGTTCTTCAGCCAGATCCATCAGGGTGTCTGCACCAGCAACCATGGTAGCTGCGTGAGCTTTGGTGCGTGGCAGAATGCGGGCGAAGTAGAAGCGCGCAGTAGTCAGCTTGGCTTTGTAGAACTCTTCTTCAGAAGTGCCGTTAGCCAGAGCATCCTGAGCGATTTTCGCCATGCGGGCCCACAGGAAGCCCAGAACTGCGTAACCGGAGTACATCAGGTAATCAACGGATGCAGCACCAACTTCGTCGCGGTTCTTCATCGCAGACATACCGATCTTCATGGTCAGATCGCCCCACTCTTTGTTGACTTCAGTCAGAGCAGCAACCATCGGCGCCAGTTCAGCGTTACCTTCTTCAGCCTGACAGAACTTGTGAATCTGCTTGGTGAAGTTACGCAGAGAAGCACCCTGAGTCATCAGAACCTTACGACCCAGCAGGTCCAGAGCCTGAATACCGGTAGTACCTTCATAGATGGTAGAGATACGGGTATCACGAACGATCTGTTCCATGCCCCACTCAGCGATGAAGCCGTGACCACCGAATACCTGCATACCCAGGTTAGCCGCTTCAGAACCGGCTTCGGTCAGGAATGCTTTAGCGATCGGAGTCAGGAAGCCCAGCAGCTCATCAGCAGCTTTACGTGCTTCTTCGCTCTCACCTTTCTTAACGATGTCGTTCTGCTGTGCAGTCAGGTATACCAGTGCACGGCCACCTTCAGCGAAGGCTTTCTGAGTCAGCAGCATACGGCGAACGTCAGGGTGAACGATGATCGGGTCAGCCGCTTTTTCAGGTGCTTTAGGACCAGTCAGGGAACGCATCGCCAGACGGTCTTTGGCATAAGCCAGAGCGCCCTGGAAAGAAGCTTCAGCAGCGGTAGAACCCTGCAGAGCAGTACCGATACGGGCAGTGTTCATGAAGGTGAACATGCAGTTCAGACCTTTGTTCTCAGGTCCGATCAGCCAGCCTTTGGCACCGTCGAAGTTCATCACACAGGTAGCGTTACCGTGGATACCCATTTTGTGTTCGATAGAACCACAGATCAGGCTGTTACGCTCGCCCGGAGTACCGTCAGCGTTTGGCAGGAACTTAGGAACGATGAACAGAGAGATACCTTTGGTACCTTCTGGTGCACCTGGCAGACGAGCCAGAACGATGTGGACAATGTTGCCCGCCATGTCGTGCTCACCGGCAGAGATAAAGATCTTGCTACCAGTGATGGCGTAAGAACCATCAGCGTTTGGCTCAGCTTTGGTTTTCAGGATACCCAGGTCAGAACCACAGTGGGATTCGGTCAGACACATGGTACCGGTCCACTCACCAGAAACCAGCTTGGTCAGGTAAGTTTCTTTCTGTTCAGGAGTACCGTGCAGTTCGATGGTGTTCATCGCACCATGAGACAGACCCGGGTACATACCCCAAGACCAGTTAGAAGAACCAACCATCTCAGACATTACAATGCCCAGAGACTCTGGCAGGCCCTGGCCGCCGTGATTTTCTTCATGAGCCAGTGAAGGCCAGCCGCCTTCAACGTACTTGGCATAAGCTTCTTTGAAGCCGGTCGGAGTAGTAACAGAACCGTCGTCATGACGGGTACAGCCTTCGAGGTCACCAACGCGGTTCAGCGGAGCCAGTTCCTGTTCGCAGAATTTAGCACCTTCGCTGATGATGGCATCAACCATGTCAGGAGTAGCAACTTCAGCGTAAGCCGGCAGGCTGGCATAGTGGCTTGGCATATCCAACAGTTCGTCCATAACGAACTTAATTTCACGCAGGGGAGCCTTGTAATCTGGCATAGGAAAGACCTCGTAGCCTGTTATGTTCTTGCAGCAATGCTGCTGTTGAGTTTAGGGCAGTATCACACTGCCAATTCAAACAAGTGTTTGAAACATACGTTCGCCACCGGTTAATGTCAACCCCATGGGTACGCTTCCTCAAGAAATGGCAGGTAAAAGCTTAGTTCGTCAGGCCACCTGCGAGGCGAAAAAAAACCGGCTGATGCCGGCTTAACGATCAGAACAGGGGTCAGACCACGTCGTTCAGCAGCTGTCCTGCGCTGACAGGCTGAGGGAGACTGATCTGCAACAACACTTCATTGATTTTGCGCAGGCGGGCGTTTTGCTCAGCAAAGCGCTCTGCTGCTGAAATCTGCTCGTCATCGTTCAGCTTTTTATCGGCCTTTTCCTGCTCTTTGCGCGCCTCATCCATTTCCGCGCGGGATTGTTCCTGCTCATTCTTCACTTTTTCCAATTCGGCCGCCCGAAAGTCACGCTGCTGCTCAGACAACTCATTCAGAGCCTGTGCTGCAAGCTGACCAGCCTGAGCAGCCACCTGGCGATCCTGAGAAGAAGGCTCAGCCGGCGCCAATGCAGCACGCTGCACCTGCTCCATTTTGCTGATCGTTGCCGCCGGATCATTGGCCACTTTACTGACATCAACCGGGACTTCGCCGCCAACGGCATAACGTACGCCATCCGGGCCTTGCTGATAGGTGAAGTTAGCACTGCCGGCATAACTGCCGCCGGTACTGGCATGAGCCTGCTCGTGAGCGCGCACTTCCTGATCACGCTGCTTCAGCTCACGGATCTGCTGTAACTCAGCATCGGCCAACGCCTGATTCTGTTCGTTGCGCTGCGCCCTTCTGGCGATAATCTGTTCTTCCGCCGAACGGCGCTGTTGTGCATCCTCCGCCGCTGGTGCTGCGTCCTCTGCGGAGTCCTGATTTAACGGAGGTGTATTACTTTCTGCGCTGCGGCGTGGACGGGAATATGTTTCGGCTGACGTTTGCAGCTTGCGCATTCCCGCATCGGTTGCGGCTGCACTGAGGGACACCTCTTCAACCGGAGCAAACACTGCAGAAGCTGCATTCTCTCCTTCTTTCGCCAATAACTGTACAGCCGCGCCTCCGCTGGGAAGCGCACTGCTCAGTGTGGGTGAAGAAGCTGGAGAAACCTGCATAGCCGCGATCTCAGTTCTCAGGCCTGAGTATCAATCAGGGTGCCAAGCTGCTTGTCGGCCGCTTCGAGAACTTTGCTGCCGGCAGCAACCGCTTGTTCGCCCTGCTTCAGGTCGGTCATCGCGGAGGACAGATTGCCAACACCTTCAACCGGGCGACTGGTCGTTGCATCCACGACATCCTGAGCGGCACGTTTGACCTGGGCATTACCCTGATCGACGGCATAAGCGCCGGATGTAAAGGCTGAGCCGGTAGTTGATCC
>NZ_DDCJ01000137.1:0-18752 GCF_002335285.1 Thalassolituus sp. UBA2009 | reverse complement strand
CTTTTTACCAGCACGATGGCACCAGACCATTAGACGGATTCGTTATATTCAGACCTGAACGGCATTATAAAATAACGATCGTTCATCATTTTCAGGTACCGCCAATAAGGTTTCAAGAGACTCCGGCTCACGAGTTACCCGATGTTCGCTGTTAATGCCCAGCTTACGGAATAACGCCTGATCTTTATTTGCCGCCGGATTTGGCGTAGTAAGCAGACACTCACCGTAGAAGATTGAATTGGCGCCGGCGAAGAAGCACATTGTCTGCATCTCTTCACTCATCTGTTCGCGGCCCGCACTGAGACGGACGTGTGACGCCGGCATCATGATCCGTGCTGCGGCGATAACCCGGACAAAGTCCAGCGGATCGAGATCCTGCTCACTTTCAAGCGGAGTACCGGCGACTTTCACCAGCTGGTTGATGGGCACAGAATCCGGCTGCGTTGGCAGATTTGCTAACTGCACCAGCAATCCGGCACGATCCTGAGTACTCTCCCCCATCCCCAAAATTCCGCCGGAGCAGACTTTCATTCCGGCATTACGCACGTTCGCGAGTGTACCGAGACGATCGCTGTAGGTACGGGTAGTGATAATTTCGCCATAGTACTCCGGCGAGGTATCCAGGTTATGGTTGTAATAATCCAGCCCTGCAGCCGCCAGTTGCTGTGATTGTTCTTCGTCCAGCATGCCCAGCGTCATGCAGGTTTCCAACCCAAGTTCTTTGACCCCCTTAACCATCGCCAACACATAGGGCATATCCTTCTTGCGCGGCGAACGCCAGGCAGCTCCCATACAAAAGCGGTCGGAGCCGGCTGCCTTTGCCGCTTTTGCTTTTTCAATAACCGCCTGAACTTCCAGCAGTTTCTCTTTTTCAAGGCCGGTATCGTAGCGCGCACTTTGCGGACAATAGGCACAATCTTCCGGGCAGGCGCCGGTTTTGATCGACAGCAAAGTGCTGACCTGAACTTCATTGGGGTTGAAATAGCGCCGGTGCATGGTCTGTGCACGAAACAGAAGGTCATTAAAAGGTAAGCTCAGCACTGCCTGAGCTTCATCTACCGTCCAGTTGTGACGGATATCCTGAGCTTTTTCAGCCGACAGACTCATAGTGGTATTCCCGGATACTGATAACATCAATGCAACCGATGCGATCATAGAAGGCGGCGCCATGTGGTCAACCATTGCTAAAAAAACAGTGAACTACTGGTCAAAATCAATACGAACGTTAACCCCCCAGGGGGAGTGTGAGCTCTGCCTGCAGAACACAGGTGGACTGTTTTTCCTTTGTGAACGCTGTCTGCAGGAACTGCCACGGACTGTATTTGCCTGCTCACAATGCTCAGAACCGATGACCAGCCCGGGACGCTGCGGGCGCTGCCAGCAGCAACCGCCGGCCTTTGATTACAGCTATTGCAGCTTTCTGTATCAGTCACCTGTCAGCCTGTGGATAAAACGCTGCAAAGATCAGCAACAGGTCATATGGCTGCCACGCCTGAGCGGCCTGATGCTGACTCAGCCACCCGACACAGTGCAGCAGGCTGATGCCATAACCTTTATTCCCAGCAGCCGGCGGAAGCTGTTTCGCCGGGGCTTTAACATCACGGAAATCATGGCACGCCGCCTGGCAAAACAACTGGGTATTCCACTTATCCGTAATGCATTACTTAAAGCACCGGGCCATGATCAGCGCGGCCTGAGCGCTCAACAGCGCCAGAAAAACCTGCGCGATTCCCTGCAACCCGGCAAACAGAATCTGCGTGGCATGCACATCCTGATTATTGAGGATGTGATAACAACCGGCGCTACCGCCAGTGCAGCAGCCAAAGCACTGAAGCGGCAAGGTGCTGACATCGTTGGCATATGGGCCCTGGCTCGCACACCGCCACCGCAGTGGCACAACACCCAAACTCCAGACAGCTCTCCCTGATTAGCTACTGCCATTGGTTGGTCATCAGGATACGGGCATAATGCCGCCTCTTTAAGGAGAGCGGCCATGATATCCACACACCCATATACCCAGCTGACCCCGGAATGCGTGATGGATGCGATCGAGGCGCAGGGATTTATCTGCGACGCACGGATCTTCCCGCTCAACAGCTATGAAAATCGCGTCTATCAGGTTGGCATCGAAGATCAGCAACCTCTGATTGCTAAGTTCTACCGCCCCGGGCGCTGGAGTCGCGAAGCTATTCAGGAAGAACACGACTTTCTGCTTGAACTGCAGGCCGAAGACCTGCCGGTTGTTGCTCCCATCGCCGTTAATGGCCAGACGCTGTTTTTCAGCGATCCGTTTTTCTTTGCCCTGTTTCCCCGGCGTGGCGGTCAGGCGCCGGAGCTGAGCAGCGACGACGATCTGGAACTTCTGGGCCGCTGGCTGGGGCGTCTGCATCAGGTCGGAGCTAATTCAGCGTTCAAACACCGGCCACAAATCCAGGGAGCTGCGGACATGGCTTTGGCCTGTGAGCAGGTTCTGCGCTCCGGTCTGATGCCGGTCGATTACCACGCCAGCTATGAAAGCCTGGCTACGGCGCTGACCGATTGGGCAGGAAAGCTATACCGTCCGGATGAAATTCAGACGCTGCGCCTGCACGGCGATCTGCATCCCGGTAATCTGCTGCTGCGCGATGAAACACTGTACATGGTCGACTTTGATGATTGTGTGCAGGGCCCGGCGATGCAGGATATCTGGATGCTGCTCAGCGGCTCCGAACAGGAACAACGTCAGCAGTTACTGGTCATTAAGGAAGGCTACGAGATGTTCCGGCCTTTTCCGCAACATGAACTTGCACTGATGGAAGTGCTGCGCAGCCTGCGGGTCATGAAATATGCCGCCTGGCTGTGTTCTCGCTGGGATGACCCGGCGTTTCCTGCAGCGTTTCCATGGCTCGACAGCCACCGCTTCTGGTCAGAGCATATTATTCTGCTGCGCGAACAACTGGCGGCCTTACAGGAAGGTCCGCTGGTGCTGCCCCACTTCTGAACCTGACACTCAAAAATCCATAACCAACAGGATGATGATAATGAAAAAAAATCTGCCTTTAGTACTCGCCTTCTGCGCACTGCCTACTGCGGTATTGGCCGAAAATACTGCACCGGGTTTTCAGATCGAGCGCCTGCAACTGGGTGGCAGCCTGTCACATAACGTTGTCGACAGCCCTTTTGGCGGTGGCAATGTTGATGCAATGGGGGTGAGTATTTTTGCTGGCTACGAACTTGATAATGACATCGACCAGGTAAAAACAACCGTCGAAATCGGCTACAGCCAGACCGATGATTTTTTCAAAGGCCCGCACAGTGAGATCTCGGGTTTATGGGTTGCGGGGGTTGTCGAGAAGCAGCTGCCGGAAATTAATCCGAACCTGTTCGCGCTTGCCCGTCTGGGTCTGGACCTCGGTGATGATGATGGCATCCTGCTCGGTGCCGGTGCTGGCTTTCATCTGACACCGAAACTGGATATCCGTGGCGAGTATATTAATAAAGACGCTTCGTCGGTGTATCAGGCCAGCTTTGTACTGAACTTCTGATATTCCGCTGAAATATTGCCGCTGCAGTTGCCGGCGGCATTCAAAAAAGAAAATAAAAAAGGGGCCGAAGCCCCTTTTTTATTTATCCGCTGTTACCCGGATTAACGCTTACCTTCGCGACGCAGAGCGGCCGGAGTGTAATCCTGCTGGCTGCGCTCGAAGCCGAACTCGTAAGAGCCCTGCTCTTCGTTATCCAGACCCAGAGCCAGGTAACGGCCAGAGTTCAGATCGTACAGAGTTTCGATGGCATACCAAGGTACCAGTGTATCGTAGTACATCAGGTTATGTGCTTCAGCAACACGCCACAGTTCACCACGACCGTCGTAGTGATCGATCTCAGTTGCCTGCCAGGTATCCTCATCGATGTAGAACACACGTTTGCCGTAGATATGACGCTTACCTTCTTTCAGGGTTGCGGTTACCTTCCACACGCGGTGCAGTTCATAGCGTGCCAGATCCTGGTTGATATGGCCCGGCTTAACGATATCGGTGTATTTGATATCAGCACTTTTCAGCTTGTAAGAGTTATATGGAATATAAACTTCCTGCTTGCCTTCCAGTTTCCAGTCGTAACGATCCGGAGCACCGTTGAACATATCGAAGTTATCAGAGGTACGCAGACCATCCGCTGCAGTACCCGGACCATCGTATGCAACCTGTGGAGCACGACGTACACGACGCTGACCAGCGTTATATACCCAGGCTTTACGTGGTTCTTTTACCTGATCCAGAGTTTCGTGAACCAGCAGAACGTTACCAGCCAGACGTGCCGGAGACAGTACGTCCTGTTTGAAGTAGAACAGTACGTTCTTATCTGCATCAGGATCGTAGTCTTTCAGCTTGTCACGGAAGGTGAACTCATCCTGGAAACGTACCAGAGTAAAGTCACCGTTTACCTGTGGAGTTACCTGACCAACCACACGACGCACACTACCACCACGGTAACGCACGATATGGTTCCAGATTGCTTCCATACCATTTTGCGGCACTGGGAAAGGCGCACCTTCTACGTAGTTTTCCAGACCGTTACCACCTTCCAGCAGCTTGGTTTTGGTAGCATTTTCTTTGGTCTTGTCGTAAATCGCCTGAGGGTAGGCAGATGAACGACGGGTCTGGTAAACCGGCATTCTGTAAGTATCAGGATACTTTTCAAACATCGCTTTCTGACCTTCGGTCAGGTTAGCAGCGTACTGTTTGTAGTTAGCAGCAGTGATAACAAACTTCACCTTATCAGCAGCATAAGGATCTACCGGCTTACCACCAGCAACATAACCTGCCGGAGGAGTAGTCAGACCGCCGGTCCAGGCAGGGATCTCTCCCTTGCCAGCCATCTCTGCACCCATTGGTGTCAGTTCTTTGCCCAGTTTTGCAGCTTCAGCCGGAGATACAGCCGCATTCGCTGCGCTTACCATCAGTGACAGCGCAATGGCGCCGCCCCAGGTTTTATAGTGTTTTTTCAACATGGTTCATAGACCTCTGTAATTCTTGTCTGAGCCAGTAAATTAGAATGAATATTTTGCAGACAGACTGACGTTGTCACGATCAACCATCTGATTGTAGTCACCACCAGAGAAATTGGTGTACGACACATCAACGGATGTTCTGTTCAGATAAACAAAAGACACACCCAGACCAGTAGTCAGGCGATCATCCAGGAACTGAGCACCTGGCTCAGGACCATTACCTTTGTCATAAGCAACAGACAGCGTTGGCGTTACGTTCACACCTGCAAAGGCGTTGTTAAAGTCCATGGCTGCACGCAGACGGATACCACCAGAGAGCTCGGTTACGTAGCCATCATCGGTACAGTTTTTGGTCGAAACGTTCTTGGCACTGTTAGGGCTGCCATTGAAGGTGTCTGCCGTACAGAAGTTGGTGGCAGAAGTGAGAGCGTTCGCATTCCATACGCCATCGTTATTACCGATACCATAAGCACCGGAACGGCCGTAGCGGGCTTTATCAGTATTCGGTAAGCCATCTACGTAAGTCATACCGATTTCAGAAACCAGTGCCAGACGATCTGCGCCCATGACATTATCAAAGAACTTGATAAAGGTCATCTGGGCCTGCCACATATCGAAAGTATCGTAGCCTTCTGCGATTTCGCCGTACAAAGCAGAGGCATTACCCGCTTCTTCTGCACGTTGCTGATACAGACGACTGTATGGCGCGCCATTACCCGCCAGAATCAGCTCAAATGCGTTCCATTGCAGTGGCATATCAGGCTTATAGCTGATCTCACCAGAGATAGACGCACCACCTTCGGTACTGGTCGCAAAACTGATACCAGAAATCTGGATATCTTCAGGGTAAGCAATCTGATACAGCGGACGATAAGTATCGTATGTCGCGTTCGGATTCACCTGCATGTTCGGTGTACCAGTCAGAACTCCGGAGCGATCCTGGTTGGTCACCGCTCCATTAATGTAAGGAACACGGCTGTGAATGTTCATGTGGTAGAAACCGAATTCGGTATCACCCAAAGCTTCCGAATACCACCGCAACGCCAAACCATACTGACCAGAATCTTTAGGCTGATCATCAGCAAGACGTTCTGTAACCGGAGCTACACGATCGGCCAGAGGAACACCCGCGTCAATTTCAGACTGACGGAATTCCAGAATGTCACGCTCATCAGCGTCTCCGCCCAGAATTACCGGGCCACAGCCATCCGCAACAAAGTCTACGGTGGAGAAGAACGTACCACATGGGTCTGTACGGGTTTTTTCCCATTCCAGCTGATAGAAGGCTTCCAGCGTAACATCCGCGCTCAGACCAATGGAGGTGTACACCATATTAACCGGCAGCAGACCTTCTTTTACTTCTGCACCAGGCTTACGGAAAGCAGAGGCATCCACCGGGTTGATACTGTTAATCCCCCCCTGGATAAAGGTACTTTCACCCCAGCTGATTACCTGGCGACCGACGCGCAGGTTAACCGGTGTTGAACCCAGCTCCATATCGGCCCAAACGTAGGCGTCCAGCAATTCTGCGCCTTTACCGGCAGCATCCTTGGTGGCGTCGTTCAATGGTTTGAAATCAGTTTCTTCATCCATCAGCGCTGTATCGTAGTAAGCACGGGCACGGAAGAAACCACCAAAGTTGTGGTAGTTAATTTCCAGGTCGCCACTCCACTTAACAGCGTTGGTGTAAATATCACCCTTGCTGTAGTTCAGGGTACCGTCGTCGTAGTTGTATGACGAACCGGTACCAGCGGTCATGCCTGCAGCAGGACCGTTTGCAGGCATGATCTGATCGGCGTCACGATCCGAGGTACGCCATGCAACACCGTAACTTACGGTGTTATCAACCTGAACACCTAAATCCCCGAAGTTAAATTCAACGGCATGGGAAGTGGTGGCGGCTAATGCCGACACCGCCAGAGCCAAAGGTAATTTTTTCATTGAGCGCAAACCTTTGTTTGTTATTTTCATAGTTATTTACTCCGCCCTGTTATTCCGCTGGTTTCACACCGGCATTGACGGCCGGATTCAATGCTGCACCATTAGAGCCGAAGAAAGTCAGCATCTGGGTGATCATGGTGGTAAAGGTGTTAGTATCATCCGCTGCAGCAAAAGTGACGTGAGTCGCCTTGTCGAAAGGAATTACTGCCTGACCACCAGAATTAGTCATATCCAGTGTTTCATCCAGTTCCTTCAAACCAGCCAGCTCAGCAAGCGGATTAGTACCGACCAGAGCAGAAGCAGATGATGGCATTGCTTCTATCGGAGTGGTCACTTTGGAGCCCATATCGCCAAGTTCGAAGGTCAAGCCTGACATAATCGAAGAGAACGGGTTGCTGTCTGCATCGCCAAAGTAGTCGAAGTTAGGAACAACATGGTCTGACGGATACTTACCCTGGAATGCCAGAGCAATTTTGCTTGGCAGACGCTGAGTAGGACCATCAGAACAATCTGCACCCACCATTTCAGACGCATTTGCAGTCGGCGCACCATTCTGATCGAAAGGTATGAAATTCGGACAGTCACCACCACCAACAACGTTGTACATCAGTACCGGCGTAGTCTGCGCGCCCAACTCAGCGGCAAAGCCAATAGGGTCTACACTATTCAGTGCTGCCTGCAGCATACCTTCGTACTTTTGCAAGGATGAACTGTCTTGCGCCAGATTCAGACCAGACAAAACGGTAGGAGCAAAGGCAGGCGAGTTTTCCAGCATTTTCGGCAAAGAAGCACCAGGGCTTGCCAGTAACGTACCTTTAATTTCAGGCAAAGCAGCATTCAGATTCTGTACTTTCGGATCATTAACAACCGTTGTCAGCGTAGTACCAACAATCGCGCCAAGAGATAAACCAGCTACATAAACTTTATCAGTATCAAAAGTTACACCATGAGCTGCTGCAATATTATCCAGCGATGCCAGCAGGTGTACATTATCAACAACTGCCTGACGCAGGTTGTCACGCAGACGATTCATGTTCGCAAGGTTAATGAAATGCTCACCGGATTTACCAAGAGAGGTTTCAACCGTATCACCAAACACCATATCAACGCGGGCATTGCTGGCAGAGGCAATATTGTAGTGACGCTCAGCCACTTCAATATTCAATGCATCAGCCGTATTGGCAAAAGGCGCTTTAGCTGGGTCGGCATTGGTTTGCTCAACGTTGAACACCATTGACGAGTTCAATATTGACTTACCATCACGATCTGATGCCAGCGGTGCAACACCGTGTAGCGGCATATCCATGGCCACAGTAGCGTAGCAACCTTTAAATGCAGCAGCCTGCGCCATTCCCAAGCTGGACGTACGATCCGACGTAATACCATGCAGGTAAACAATTACAGGATAGCCAGCACCTGCCTGCAGCGCAGTACAGTCAGCTTCACCTAATCCAGAATAATCACCCGGCAAAGTCACCAACACTGGTACATTTTCTGTTTTATCCAGATTCACCAGAGGATAACGATAGGTAACGTTGGTCATGCCACCCGTGTAACCTGTCACATTTCCTTCTTCATCTTTAACGGCAGTCACACCTGTTGCTGTTAACGTACCGGTAGCAGGATTAAATACCTTATTATCGGAAGGTGGATTCAGCGCAGGATCTGCAGACCAGGGTGCATCAGACGCCATGCTCAGCTTCACAGCATTGGCCTGCAATACAGGATCGCTAGAGGCCAGAGCCTGAGCATTGGTTTTAACCGGTGCACTCAGACCAACAGGCAAGGTTAATGAACCCTGAACGTATTGAGTAACTGAGTCAGCAGCCAGAGGGGTACCAGCAAAAACTTGCGCTGGTGTTAAAGCAACGCCAGGAATAGCCTCATAAGCCTGAGCTTCAGGTGTATAAAGGCTCGCCGTTACCCCACCAACAACAGGAGCTGAGCTGGCAGTGGCTACGATATTGGCTTTAAAAGTTGCAGTTGCTTCTACTTCAGCAATCTGGGCTTCCGTTGGAGGATTATCCAGTGCAATAGATTCTGTAGTTGCAGCAGGTACGATAGCGGTAGCAACATAAGCAGCCGCTGTAGCCGCCTCATCACCTGCATTCTGCTGCAGCAGAACAGCCTGATAAAGCTTCTTGGCGGTATCCGGTTTGGCCGCCAGCGCACGCACATACATTTCAGGCGCTGCAATCATTTTCAGCGTGGATGTGGTACCACCGGTAGTGAAGGCATAGCTCAGCACAACGTCAGCACTGCTGGCCAGCTGGGCTGCAGCGGTTGCCTGTGCAGCGGCTTCAGGCATATCGTTTTCGGCGGCAGTTGCTGCATCCTGCTGAAGTTTTGCCGCGGCACCTGCAAGATAAGCCTTAGCCACACCTTCCCAGGCCTGCACCGCTTTGCGAACCGGTGCTAATGCCGATGAAGGCAGCTCCAGATCCCCGGCGAGTAACGCATATTCTGCAGAAGCACCAATGGCCTCGCCACCGGCTTTAATATGAGATGTCAGCGCTACAATGTACTTCGTCCGCTCTTCGAGTGGTTTAAGTAAATTAATACGCAGAGTCGGCGTATTACCATCATCAAGACCAAGGAAGGAAACGGTATAGTCGACGCCGAATACTGGCTGATCGACATCATCAAGCACATTCGGCTGATCACCGACCAGCGGAGAGTTTGCGGCAATGCTCTCGATATCCAGCGCATCAATTGCAGGATCATTCGAGGAGTTACGCAGTTTGATCAGAACAGCAGTAAAAGGCTTGCTCAGACTATCCGCATCAACAGGGGCATTAAATTCAATGTCAATCGGGGTTGAAACCGGAGCACCATCAATAGAGTTAAGTGCAGTAGTAACCGGGGCCTGAGTATCGTCCGCGCTGGCAGTACCATCTGTCACAGAGGCATCAGCAAACAATAAATCATTAAAAAGCGGCAGGTTTTTATTACCCGCAGAGAAAATAGGCGCCACTCGCGCCGGGGCAACCCCAGGCTTACCGGCATCAACCGGTGTGGAATCGACTTCGTTATTGTGTTTTTCAACGCTACTGATATTACAGCCGGCGAGGCCTGCGGTCGTGGCTGCGATGGCCAGACTGAGAAGGGTCTTCTTCACCATATTGCTACCTGTCTGTGTTTTTATGGTTATTGGTGCACTTTTGGGGCGTGCGTGTATCCATACCCCCAAAGAGATGCCCATGACTATAATCTGGCCGTCACGCACCCTCATCACTCAAAAGTATGATTCCTTGCTAATCCCCCTCTCATTTTGTATCTGTACGTAACACTACCTTCGTAGCAGGCATGTGGTTGCTGCGACTTTGTCGCGAGCAGCTCACCAATCGCCTGGCAATTGTTAAAAAGCGCCCTATTCCTCTAGAATGGCGGCCGATTTCAAGATATCTGACTCAGGAGCAGCACATGTCAAATCAAGATTCCGTGGTTATCGTCGCCGGCGCCCGCACCCCGATGGGGGGATTCCAGGGCAGCCTGGCCAGCGTCAGCGCAACCGATCTGGGCGCACTGGCCATCGCTGAAGCCGTGAAGCGTGCTGGTATCGATGCCGCCGCCGTGCAGGAAGTCATCATGGGTAACGTGCTGCCAGCCGGCCTGAAACAGGGTCCGGCCCGCCAGGCGATGCGTAAGGCTGGTCTGGCTGATGCAACCGGTGCTACCACCATTAATAAATTGTGTGGTTCCGGCATGAAAGCCACCATGATGGCGCACGATGCCATCAAAGCAGGTTCTGTGGAGATTGCCGTTGCCGGTGGCATGGAATCCATGTCTAACGCACCTTACGTTCTGGAAGGCGTGCGCACCGGGTTCCGCATGGGTGCAGGCAGCGCACCACAGGATCACATGTTCCTGGATGGTCTGCAGGATGCCGAAACAGGCCGCCTGATGGGTTCTTTTGCACAGGATGTCGCCAACCAGAAAGGCTATACCCGTGAGCAGATGGATGAGTACGCCATTATGTCTCTGACCCGTGCCAAAGACGCGATTGAAAAAGGCCTGAACAGCGCTGAAATCGTGCCTGTTACCGTTACCAGTCGTAAAGGTGAAACCGTTGTTGAGCAGGACGAGCAGCCATTCAATGCCAACATCGAGAAGATCCCTACCCTGCGTCCGGCTTTCGCCAAAGACGGTACCATCACCGCCGCTAACGCCTCTTCCATTTCAGACGGTGCCTCTGCTCTGGTGCTGATGAGCGAATCTGCAGCCGCAACCAAAGGCGTAACTCCGCTGGCGCGCATCGTTGCACACAGCACCCAGTCTCAGCATCCATCTGAGTTCACCATCGCTCCGGTTGGTGCGATTGAGAAAGTTCTGGCCAAAGCCGGCTGGAATAAAGACGACGTGGATCTGTTTGAGATCAACGAAGCTTTCGCCATGGTTGCCATGATGCCAATCGATGAACTGAAGCTGGATATCAACAAAGTGAACATCTACGGCGGCGCCTGTGCTCAGGGCCACCCGGTTGGTTCTACCGGTTCACGTCTGATCGTTACTCTGATGAACGCGCTGAAAAACACCGGCGGCAAAAAAGGTGTTGCCGCACTGTGTATCGGTGGTGGTGAAGCGACAGCGGTTGCTATCGAACTGGTGTAATCACCATAGCGTTATGGCTTGCGCCTGACGCAATAAAAAAGGGAGATACCGCGAGGTATCTCCCTTTTTTTGAGCCGGTAATTCAGCGGAGTTGCAGGAGGGACATTTTTGTCCCGATTCGGGCCGCAAGGCCCGCTTATATCATGCTGAAAAATTCCAGCCACTGAAGTTCCATCGCGGCAAAAATGCCGCTCCTACCAACCTCTTCCGCCTCCTGTTAAGCGTCCTGCTTAAAAAACAATGGTTTTATTGCCGTGTAGAAGCACCCGGTCTTCCAGATGGCTGCGCACACCGCGCGCCAGCACCATCTTCTCTACGTCCTTACCCAGACGCACCATATCTTCCACGGTATCGTTATGGCTGATGCGGATTACGTCCTGATCGATAATCGGGCCGGCATCCAGCTCTGAGGTTACATAGTGGCAGGTCGCGCCAATCAGCTTAACGCCACGCTCTGCTGCCTGATGGTAAGGCTTGGCGCCAACAAAAGACGGCAGGAAGCTGTGGTGAATATTGATTACCTGGCCGTGGTAACGCTCACAGAGTTCCGGCGGAATAATCTGCATATAGCGCGCAAGCACAATGGTATCGGCTTTGTGTTCTTCGACGATGGCGTTAACGCGGGCAAAGTGCTCAGCCTTATTCGCCGGATCAACCGGCACATGGAAGAACGGAATCCCGTGCCACTCAACCAGCGAGCGCAGAGTGTCGTGGTTGGAAATAACGCAAGGGATATCACAGATCAGTTCTTTGCTGTGCCAGCGATGCAGCAGATCCACCAGACAGTGGCTTTCTTTGCTCGCCATCAGAATCACTTTCTTCGGCACGCCCGAGTCGTTCACCTGCCAGTCCATATCGAACTCTTCGGCAATCGGCGCAAACTCTGCTTTCAGCGTTGCCAGATCAAAGGGCAGTGAATCAGCACGGATGCAGTGACGCATAAAAAAGCGCCCGGTAACCGGGTCAGAATAATGGTTTGCCTCAACAATCCAGCCACCGTGTCCGGAAAAGAACTGGCCAACTTTCGCTACAATGCCCACCCGGTCCGGACAGGAAATCGTTAATCGGTATACTCGTTCCATAGAAATCCACTACTGGCTCATACAGCTGCTACTCTGGCCCGAAAGGCTATTGCACCTGCGCGGGGGAAGTGATCAACTGAAGCCAACTAAAAAACAATAATAAGTATCGGAGAGACGCCTATGTTACTCCTTAGATCCCTGATTCTCACCCTGTTTGTCGGCTTTTCAGCCCAGGCGAGCAGCAATTCTCTGGAACAGAATGTTTTCGACCTCAGTGTCGGCGTCAAGACACTGCTGCTGCGTTACTACCACCTGCAGGCCGATGAAGGTAATCAGCAACTTCTGAACGAGCTGAACCGTTATCTGCTTGTCGTCGGCGAGCAACAGCAGAACGTCAGTAATGAGTTGCGCAACCTCAAGCTCAATAATGAC
The DNA here is from genome assembly GCF_002335285.1 of Thalassolituus sp. UBA2009. Taxonomy (NCBI): domain Bacteria; kingdom Pseudomonadati; phylum Pseudomonadota; class Gammaproteobacteria; order Oceanospirillales; family Oceanospirillaceae; genus Thalassolituus; species Thalassolituus sp. UBA2009. Next base: position 5,759 of record NZ_DDCJ01000137.1, on the reverse strand, counting down.
AGCAACCCTCAGCAGAGCGTCGACAGCCACTGGCAAAAGTTCCGCTCACTGATGCAGCAGAATATTCATGAAATTGAAGTGAATGACTTTCCTGAACTTCAGGTCGTGGCCATGATGCGTGATGCATCCAGTGCCATGATCAGCGAGCTGGAAAAAATCGGCGATGAATTACGCCAGAATGGCGAGTTCTCCGTTTCCGCTATAGAAGACTGGACCCGCAGCCAGAAGCGGCTGCTGCTGGGTATTACGGAACGCTATCTGGAACGTGCCGCATCCTCAATGGGTGCCCCCCTCAGCAATGGTCAGGATATCAACCAGCTCTGCCAGGAATTCTCCGCCGGGCTTAACAGTCTGAACAGTGCCGATCTGAATGCCTCAGCCCTCGCCTCACTGCAGCGCATACGCAGCCAATGGTTGTTTATAGAAAAATCCGCCACAAATGTCGAAGCCAAACTGGTCCCCTTTCTGGTAATGCGTTACACCAGCACCATGGTTGACCAGCTGAGCCGCATTGCCGCCAGCTGATCAGATTGCATTATTTTTCCAGAAGCTGGCGCGGATCGGTTGCCGGATCAGAGTTACTCTCCGCCGCTGAACGAATACTCTGACTCAGAATCCGGTCGGCGTCGACCGGTCCCAGACATTCACAAACACCAATATAAATAAAATTCAGCAGACGTTTTAAGTCAGTCAGGCCCACTGCGCTGAGATTCAGCGGATGCCGTTCATCCCCCCACAAATTAAAGGCATAAGCCAGATCCTGCGAAATGCTATGCCGCAGAGACTGTTCCATCGCATAACGCTTAACAACCCGCGCAGTATCCGAACGCAGTTGTCCGAACAAGGTTGTCAGTACGACATCGTAGACTTGCGTCCAGTCCTGCTGCTGAAACAATTCCATTCTATCCAGAGTGTTACTCTGCGCCTGATCTGACTGAAATTTCAGCATGTCTTCCATAGGATCAGGCTGTAGCTGGGCACTACCATCCATCAGAACCCCGATCAGCTGCCGGTATAAGTTTGCCCGGTTTTCAGCCACCTCAGGTATATCGCGGCAGTCGGATAAAAATCCGTTTAATTCAAACTGAGATTTTTGGGCATAATTATTTTGCCAGCGCCACATTGCCCGCCATAAACCATCGCCTTCCAGAGTGGCATTAAGCACAGTAAATACAGCCCGTCTTTTCTGTTCAATCGTCATAGTCATGCGCAGCTACTCATAATTCACGATGATAAGTAACGTTCTGATGAAACTCCGGATAACCCACTTCATCATGCTCGGTAAAATCAAGCCCCTGTTGTTCATGCTGAGTACTGGCGCGCAACCCGATCACACGATCAATCAGGAAAAACAGAATAAGCGATAGTGGAAACGCCCAGAAAAAGGCCGAGAAAATACCAACCAGCTGAACGGCAATCTGCGATAAATCAAACATATTATCTTTCAGGAAAAGTCCTGCAGCCAGGGTTCCCCAGGCACCGGCAAAACCATGAACCGGTATGGCCCCGACCACATCATCCAGTCCCCGCCGTTCAAGCCAGCCGGCACCATAGACAGAGATTGCTCCGGCAATAAGACCAGTAAGTGCAGCAAACTCAGGTGTCATTGATGCACAGCCTGCCGTAATACCAACCAGACCGGCAATGCTGCCATTAATGGTTGAAGTTAAAAGCACCGGACGTCTGGTTATACGGCTGAACAGCAAGGCTCCCGTTGCACCGGCCGCCGCGGCCAACTGAGTATTCAATACAATCAGGCCGATTTCCGGACTGGCTGCCAGCGTACTGCCACCATTAAAGCCGAACCAACCCAGCCACAGAATAAAACCACCCAAAGCAACCAGCGAAAGATTATGGCCCGGAATACTCCGCGCAGCACCGGTGGTGCGATCAAAACGTCCGGTACGTGCTCCCAGCACGATAATGCCTGCCAATGCGCACCAGGCCCCCACGGAATGAACAACGGTCGATCCGGCAAAATCAATAAAACCCAGCTCAGCCAGCCAGCCTGAACCACCGTACATGCCACCCCATACCCAGCTGCCAAATACCGGATAAATAAATGCAGTAATTACACAGGTTGCGATCAGATAGGCATCGTATTTTGTCCGCTCTGCCATAGCCCCGCTACAGATAGTAACTGCAGTTGCGGCAAACATAATCTGGAATAACAACACGGTATAATCCCAGGATTGGCTTTCCGCTGAAGTATTTAATAGTGCAAAATGACTGGCACCAAAAAAACCGGTAAAGTTCTCGCCAAACATCAACCCATAGCCAACCAGCCAGAAAATAAGACTTCCAAGGCAAACATCCATGTAGTTTTTCATCATCACATTGACGGCATTTTTAGCCCGTGACATTCCACTTTCAAGCAGCGCAAAACCTGCCTGCATAAAAAAAACCAGAGCTGCCGCCATTACGACCCACAGGGTATCAATACTACCTTGCGCTGCGGTCTCTCCTGCCAAAGCAGGAATACTGAGACTGCTTAAAACGACCCACATCATCCACTTCATAACATTACCGCCTGCTGCTCAGGTTCAGCGTATCCGCAATCAGCGTTACGCGTTATTTCCACATACACTGATCAGCAAAGCCTGTGCCAATCACTGTGCGGTAAAAGGTGCAGAAAACAGGGCAGCAGCCTGCTTAAACCTTCTGGCCGGCACCATGAAAGTGCAACAGAAAATGAATACGCACCAGCTGCAGGCTGACAGAACAACAGACGCACTGCTATATTGCAGATAGGTATCAGGGATCACGGTCAAAAGTAATGTCATTAATCGTATTCGATATGGGCATCCGGGTTGAAACCCCTTTGCGGCCGGATAAAAACCGGATAAAAGCGACTGCCGCTTCATCGGCAGTGCAAAAGATTAAGCCGGGGGATGCTCAGTCTCCTGCCGAGCGCCAGGCTCAGCTGGTTCTGGAGCATTACGCTCATCCGCAAAAAACACCGGAATCCATCGCCTTTGCAGCCGACATTATGAATACACCGGTGGCAACCCTCACGCCCGATAAGAATGTTCAGGATGCCTGGAACAAACTTGCAGACACTGGTTACCATCACCTGCCAGTCGTAGACAAAGACAATAAAGTGCAGGCCATTGTTTCTGACCGCGACCTGATGCTTGCCCTGATGCAACAGAATACTCACTCAACCAGTCTCGGCGACATCTGGGAAAATAATATTCTGGACTATGCCATTCATCCGGTGATCTGTGTAATGAAAAACACCGACATCCGCCAGACAAGCAATATACTTTTTGAATACAACATCGGTGCTCTGCCCGTTATCGACGAGAACCATATCCTTTGCGGCATCATCACCCGCACCGATATTCTGAAATTACTCCGGCATTACGGCCCGATGGAACTCTGGGCGTAGATATCAGGCGGAGGCAAGGAGACAGTATGACAAAACACTATGAACTGATTCACCCTAAAACCCATCTGCGCGTTTTATCACGCTACGAAATACAGCAATTACGGGAAGTCGGAAGCGAAATTCATGAACTGGTACGGCGCTGCTGCTATGCCGTACTCAGCGCGGGCAGTCAGTCAGACAACTATCTGGAACTTAAAGAAGAATTCCGAAACTTTAACATCCAGGTCCAGCAGGAAGACCGCGGCATTGTTCTCAGCCTGAAAAACCCGCCACAGAGTGCCTTTGTTGATGGCGAAATTATCCGCGGTGTGCGCGAACAACTATTCTCCGTTCTGCGCGATGTACTCTATGCGCAGGAATCGATTCTTAAAGCACACCGCTTTGATCTGAATAACGGTGAAGACATTACCAATGCCGTTTTCCACCTGCTGCGTAATGCCAATGTGCTTAAACCGGACCGACTACCGAATCTGGCCATCTGCTGGGGAGGACACTCCATCCCGCGCAATGAATATCAGTACACTAAAGATGTAGGCTACCAGCTGGGGTTGCGTGGTCTCGATGTCGGTACCGGTTGCGGTCCGGGCGCAATGAAGGGGCCAATGAAGGGTTGTGCGATCGGTCATGCCAAGCAGCACAACCGTGATGGTCGCTATATCGGCATTACCGAACCGGGCATTATTGCCACCGAAGCACCCAATCCAATAGTTAATGAACTGATCATTCTCCCGGATATTGAAAAACGCCTTGAGGCTTTTGTTCGTCTTGCTCATGGCATCGTTATATTTCCCGGCGGCCCCGGCACAGCCGAAGAGCTGTTGTACCTGCTGGGCGTATTATCGCACCCCGACAACCAACAAATTCCGTTTCCGATTATTATTACCGGCCCAGGCGAAACAGAAAATTATCTGCGGGCTATTGATCGTTTTATTGGTACAGCGTTGGGAGCAACAGCCCAACAGCGCTATAAGATTATTATTCAGGATGCCGAAGCCGTTGCAAGGACGCTGAAAAATGGCATTGACGAAGTGGAGCAATACCGAAAAACGAATAATGATGCTTATTTCTTTAACTGGGCATTAACCATTAACGATGATTTTCAACTGCCTTTCGATCCGACTCATGACGCCATGAGTGCCTTGTGTCTGAGCAAATCACTGCCAGCACATAAGCTGGCCGCTCATCTGCGCCGGGCCTTTTCCGGCATTGTTGCTGGTAACGTCAAGGAAGTTGGCATTGAACGCGTAAAAAAACACGGCCCCTACCAACTTAAAGGCGATAAAGAAATAATCAGCAGTATGGGAGAGCTTCTTTCAGCCATGATCCAGGATGGCAGAATGAAAATAAGCGGTGACTACACTCCCTGCTACGTTATCGACAGCCACAACAAAGGTGATCATCAATGATGATGATCACCATCTAACGGATGCCCCATATCGTCATAAAATCCGGAAGCTCCGTGAGAAATAAATCCGAGCTTTATAATTTTCTGAAAAAACGGATCTGTTTCGTTATCACCAATATCGGCATAATCTGTACTTTGATAGCTTTCACGCAACCGGAAAACTGCCGCAATCTTTTCTGCAGACATTATCTGCTTTGTAAGTGTCCATGATTCATTTGAAGATGGGTTTTTAACTGAAAAATATTTCACCAGTTTCGTATATGGCAACCACTCAATAATTATTTCTGATGTGCCAATGCGACCAGAATAAACATGGACAGTTGCACAACCATTATTTTTTTCTTCGATTTTTTTCAGTTTATCTATTACTTTCGCAGAAACCAATTGGTATTTGATCTGCCAATCCAGCATATCTGCACTCGCCTGAATATCATCCGGGGCATATTCTATTGCCCGGAGGTCCTGATCAAAATAACGGACTGGACGAATCTGACCAGATGCTGTTTTATTCCATATCTCTGTTATTTTGTCCTGAGGGTGAACATGCGCAACCTGTCCGCCATTGCGCCATAGTTCAAACTGAACCTCCTGAACATTTTTTTGATCTGCAGAAATTATTTTACGAGTGTAATGCGCACCTAATGTGTCGGCATCAACTGAGCAAACTTCTTGTGCCAATAAAGGGAAAGAGATGACACTCATCAAAAGCAGATTAAACCAGGCAATCACAATTTTTTTCATAAATTTCCTTGGAGCCCGTTATTAAACAGGCAAACACAGGCTACCCTGTGTTTGCTCCGATAATGATTATTGCGCGTTATCAGTATCAGACAACCCACCAGCGTGATTCATAATATGAAATATCATGCTCTGCTCGTGGGTGCCAGAAACCAGATGCGCACCCGGGCCGGTAGCATAAATACCAACATCTTCGCCGGAATGCGTTTCTGAACTGAGCGGCAC
>NZ_DDCJ01000128.1:818-6700 GCF_002335285.1 Thalassolituus sp. UBA2009 | reverse complement strand
TATGGAAATGACAGAATACCCGAATCAAAAAGCAGGATTGGCTTTCAACCCCGCCACAACTGATCATGATGTTGTTTATCGTCAAGCGAAGGCCGATCGAACGGCAATCAGCAGTACTGCGCCACATCGACAATGGTGCGGCGTAACCAGCGATGCGCCTGATGGTGCTGCAGCAGCGGCGACCAGGCCATTTTCAGCTCGAACGGCGGGATTTTGAACGGCGGCTCTTTCACCACCAGCGAGGCCGATTCAGCCTGCATATCGGCCACCTTACGCGGCAATGTCGCCACCAGGTCATTATTCAGCGCCAGCAACGCCGGCATCTGATAATGACGGGTAAACACCGAAATTTTGCGTTTATGCCCCAGCTTTGACAGGGCGTTATCCACCCAGCCCAGACGGATGACTTTCTCCGGGTCGATCCCCACACCAGCCCCCATACCGGTTTTGCTTACCCAGATATGTTTGGAAGCCAGATAGGCATTGAGATCAAAATTGAGAATCCCCGGATGATCGGGGTTAATCAGACAGACAAAGTCGTCCTGCCACAGGGTCATCTGGTGGAAAGACTGTGGCATCTCGTCAAAGCGGTTAATGGCCATATCGACTTTACCGGCTTCTACGTCTTTAAAGGTCACATCCGAGGGGGTCAGTACGTCGAGGATAATATCCGGCGCTTCGGTACGCAGGCGCTTAACCAGCTCCGGTACCAGTGTCGACTCGGCGTAATCGCTGACCATAATGCGGAACACGCGGTGGCTGCTCAGGGCGTCAAACTCTTCCAGTGGCTGTAACGCCATCTCCAGTTCGCCCAGCGCCTTACGGATCACCGGCTGCAGCTCCTGTGCCCGCTCGGTCGGTGTCATACCGTCTGAGGTGCGTACCAGCAGCGGGTCACCAAACAGTTCGCGCAGCCGGCGCAGGCCATTACTCATCGCCGGCTGGGTAATACCCAATTGTTGTGCCGCTTTGGTAACGCTGCCTTCGCGCAGCAGGACATCGAGGTAGACCAGCAGGTTAAGATCGATACGATCGAGGTTCACAGACATCACCCTTCAGTGTTGAAGGGCGCATTGTCGCAGGAATTCCGGCATTCACCAAGACTATACAACTGCCTTGGTGCATAACTTTTATTAATACTGAGTATAAGCCTCAGTGGTCTGCCTTACGCAGGAATGGCTCAACCCAGGGTTTATTGGCAGCGATTTCTTCCTCGCTCAGGCCTTTCAGCTCATACGGAAACACCAGCCAGTCGTCGGTTTCACGCAGACAGAAATCGGGCTTGAAATCGACCCGGTTATACGCCGGACGCTGCCACAGCGTCGCAACCTTAACCTGGCTGGGCATATTACGCTTGAGCTTGCCCTGCAGGCGGTTGATCACCGCGCTGATGTTGTAGCCGGTGCTGAATACATCATCGACAATCAGCAGGCCATCATCAACATTGAGGTTTTCCACCAGATACTGAGTGCCGTGTACGCGAATATCTTCCGGTGACTGCACCATGCTCTGGTAGGCCGGCAGGCCACGATACGAGGTGCGCAGCGCGATATGATCGGTTTTCACGCCCAGCGTCTGCAGACATTCCTGCACATAGATGCCCACCGAGCTGCCACCACGCCAGAGACCAACGATAAAGGTCGGGCGGAAACCGCTCTCAAAAATCTGCACGCCGAGGCGGAACGCATCCTGAATAACCGTTTCTTCGTCCAAAAATCGTTTCTGCATGAGGTACTCTTATGTGACAGGCATAGGAACAGAGCGTTATGATAGCACCTGACCAATTGGTCAGGTAAAGAGTTGTTTCGAAACACGACGGGAGCCGGAATCATTATGAGTGCCAAATTGTACCTAACCGCCCAGGGATTGCTGGAAGATTCTTATCACCTTGCGGCCAAGGTGCTCGACAGCGGCTTCCGCCCGACCTTTATGATTGCCGTATGGCGCGGCGGCGCACCGATTGGCATTGCGGTGCAGGAATACCTCGATTACCACGGCGTTGAGACTGACAACATTGCCATCCGTACCTCGTCCTATCAGGGCATCGATCAGCAGGCCAAAGAGGTCAAAGTGCATGGCCTGAACTATCTGGTGAAGAACGTTAAGCACAGCGACAGCCTGCTGATTGTCGATGATGTATTCGACAGCGGCCGTTCCATCGAAGCCATTATTAACGAGCTGAGCCGTCGCGCACGCCTGAATACCCCACACGATATCCGCGTTGCCGTGCCCTACTATAAGCCGCACCGCAACCAGACCGACCGCGTACCGGATTACTATATCCACGAAACCAGCGACTGGCTGAAGTATCCGCATTCGCTGGAAGGCCTGAGCAACGAAGAAATCGCCCAGGGCCGTCCGGAGCTGTACGAGATTATCAAAGATCACCTGCCAGCCTGAGAAGCAGGCAGAACTGGCATCAATAAAAACGGGCCTTAATCAGGCCCGTTTTTATGAAAGAAACGCTCATTAAATGAGCGGTTTATTTTAATCCTGCCAGATAATCTGCCTGAATTTTTTCAGCATCGATCTTTTTCAGACCTTCATTAAAAATATCGGCGATTGCCTGCTGGTTTTTCTTAAAACAGATAAAGAGTTTTTTATCTTCCAGAAGCCTGTGATTAAAGCTGACTTTATCCTTAAGCCTGATTAAATCCGGATCAGTTTTAACACTGTATTCCAGCACATTTTTATCAATGACAGCCAGATCTATACGGCCAAAAGCGGCCTTCTGAATATTGTTTTTATCTCCGATAACCTCACTGACCTTCAGCTGTCCCGTTGCCACCATGCTGTCAAAACCAGCAGTGTTGACATAATCCTGCACCACACCAATCCGATAAGATTTCAGATCCGTCAGCTCCGACCATACAACCGGTTTAGCCGCCGGCTGCACAAAACCCAGCGGCCCGCTGCCCATTTCAGCCGAGAAAATAAACTCCTTAGCAATGGATTCACTGTAATATTCAGGAAAATAGCCGGAATATTTACTGTCCTGATCTTTTGCCAGATATACCGCCCGTCGCCAGGGATAAAAATCTACCACCAGCGTATAACCCATGGCTGCAAAGGCCGCTCTGGCCACGGCAACGCTGGCCCCCTGCTCTGCCATCTGCGGATCAGAATAAGGGGGCCAGCTGAGTGAGGTCAGGTACACCGTATTCTCTGCCCCGGATTGAGCAGAGAACAACAGTATCATCAGCAAAGGCAGCAGCCAGCGTTTCATCAGAACGGTTTACTTCATCAGCTCAAAACTGCGTTTAACCGACAGTACGATGGTACTGTCGCCATTGTCGTTAAAGTCATCGTCAATGGTCGTGGTCATCACCGTTCCTTTTATTTCAAAACCATGAAACATACGGCTGACCGCAGCCTCAACATACTGATAGGCTGCTTCATTCTCATCCCAGGCCCAAACATCCTTATCACCGGATACACTGTGCGCAGCAGCAAATGCCAGGGTGTAATCACCAAGCGGCATACTGTGTGTCAGTTTAAAAATATTATGGTCGGTATCCAGGCCAAAATATTCCGGTGCGTGATACCAGTAGAGGGTAGTGTTGGCGTTAAAATACAGCCCGACATAGTACTCGCCATAATTATAATCATCGGAATAGCTGGCACCGTGATAGGTGTACTGCGCATAACCGATATCAAAACCAAAGGCCGGATTGATATCGCGGTAATAGCCCAGATAATAATCCCACTCCAGATTGGTATCATCGTTACCGCCAAAATCGACATTACTGGCCCAGGTTCCGGCATATAAGCCGCTGGTGTGGCTGTAATTCAGTGCGCCCTGCAACGCTGGTCCTTTGTCTGTTTGTGACACACCGTTAAAACGATAATCGGACACGACTTCGATGTCCGCCGATACTGCAGCCAAAGAAGCTACAGGAGCAAAAGCGAGGGCAAACAATAAATGCTTTTTCATAATATTTCTCCGTCAGTGGTCAAAACCATGCTCTGCTGTTATTTGCAGATGCATTCATCGTTGACACCTGCGAATCAGACATTCGGCATTTCAGATTGTGAGACACCGTAAGCAGAACGCACCCTCTCACTGACCATTGTGCTGACCATATCCACGTTTTTTAAAACCGGTACCGGCCTGCATAATGTTCTCCTGTTATCATTAAACGATAGTACAGGAGACTATCATCACCAGAATTCCGACAAGAAAGTATATTTTCTCTGCAATACAGCCCACCATTATAAATGATGATCTATATCTCATTTAAATCCGTTGCTGATTTACATAAAACGTCAGATATTCGTTAAATATTTGTTACACAACGCGGACATTCTGCAGGCATAAAAAACGGAGCCGAAGCTCCGTTTTTTTTATATCTCAGCTGTCAGGCAAACCTCAGTTGAGGTGCTCCACACGAATGCGGGTCACATTACCCACCGTGCTGGACAGGGCTTCGATAGCAGCAATGGCTTCGTTCATCTGTTTTTCCACCACTACGTGGGTCAGCAGGATGATCTGCGCCAGCGCTTCACCGTCTTTTGGCTCTTTCTGGATGATGGCTTCGATATTGATGCCACGCTCACTCAGAATGCTGGCAACAGCGGCCAGTACACCGGTTTTGTCTTCTGCCTGAATACGCAGGTAGTAAGCGGTTTCCACTTCTTCCATCGGCAGTACCGCCACGTCTTCAATATCGTTGAAGGCGAGGTGATTAACGCTGGCTTCTGCCGGTGCGTCAAAAGTACGGGCGAGGTCGATAATGTCGGCCACTACCGCAGAAGCGGTCGGGCCAGCACCGGCACCGGCACCAACATACAGCGTGTTACCAACAGCATCACCGTTAACCATCACAGCATTCAGCACGCCATCAACGGTCGCAATAGGACGCGCAACCGGAATCATGGTCGGGTGAACACGCAGGTCGATACCTTTTTCAGTACGGCGGCTGACACCCAGGTGCTTGATGCGGTAACCCAGTTCTTCGGCGTACTCAACGTCATCCGGAGTTACCTTGCTGATACCTTCGGTATAGCAACGGGCAAACTGCAGCGGAATACCGTAAGCAATCGACGACAGAATGGTCAGCTTGTGTGCCGCGTCGATGCCTTCAACGTCGAAAGTCGGGTCGGCTTCGGCATAACCCAGCGCCTGAGCTTCGGCCAGTACATCGGCGAAGTCACGGCCTTTGTCGCGCATTTCGGTCAGGATAAAGTTACCGGTACCGTTAATGATGCCCGCCAGCCAGTTGATACGGTTGGCTGCCAGACCTTCACGGATCGCCTTAATGATCGGGATGCCACCGGCAACTGCCGCTTCGTACATCACGCTCACGCCTTTGGCTTCCGCCGCGGCGAAGATCTCATCACCGTGTACCGCAATCAGCGCTTTGTTGGCGGTAACCACGTGCTTGCCGTTGGCAATCGCGCCCAGTACCACGTCTTTGGCGATGGTGTAGCCACCGATCAGTTCAACAACAACATCAATCTCCGGGTTGTTGATAACGTCGTTCACGTCGGCGGTAACCGCTACAGCGCCGGTGTCCACATCCGGGTTCGGATGACGGGTAGCCACCTGCGCGATAATAATTTCACGACCCGCCCGGCGCGCGATGTCTTGTGCATTACGGGTCAGCACATTAAAAGTGCCGCCGCCAACTGTACCTAAACCACAGATACCTACTTTTACCGGTTTCAAGGTCGTTTCTCCTTAAGATATAGAGAGTATTAAGTTGTTAACCGCCAAAGCCATCGTTACGCAGCATCTGTTTAATGCCGCGCAGCGCCTGGCGGGTGCGCTGGTCGTTCTCAATCAGGGCGAAGCGTACATGGTCATCGCCGTATTCGCCAAAGCCAATTCCCGGTGACACGGCCACCTTGGCCTCGGTCAGCAGCTTCTTGCTGAACTCGAG
>NZ_DDCJ01000128.1:0-558 GCF_002335285.1 Thalassolituus sp. UBA2009 | reverse complement strand
TTTACCGGCCAGCCCAGATCATTCAGCCCCTTGCAGAGTACATCCCGGCGGCTGCGGTACATCTCGCAGATATCGCTCACCACCGTCTGATCACCTTCCAGTGCGGCAATCGCTGCCACCTGAATAGGCGTGAATGTACCATAATCGAGGTAGGACTTAATCCTTGCTAAGGCATAAATCAGATCTTTATTGCCACAGCAGAAGCCAACCCGCCAGCCCGGCATGTTGTAGCTCTTCGACAGTGAGTAAAACTCCACCGCAATGTCTTTCGCACCTTCCACCTGCAGAATGGACGGCGGCTGATAACCGTCGAACACAATATCGGCATAGGCCAGATCCTGCACCACCCAGATTTCATGCTCTTTACACATCGCCACCACCTTCTCGAAGAAGGCTAAATCGACACACTCGGCGGTCGGGTTGCCGGGAAAATTCAGCACCAGCATCTTCGGCCGTGGCCAGGTGGTTTTGATGGCTTTTTCCAGCTCTTCAAAGAAATTCACATCCGGCGTCATCGGCACATGGCGGATATAGGCGCCGGCAATAACAAAACCATAA
>NZ_DDCJ01000087.1:3380-4847 GCF_002335285.1 Thalassolituus sp. UBA2009 | reverse complement strand
CGCTGATATGTCTGGTCTGTCCGCAGGATGCGGACAAGTGGCTCCGGCCATGGATGGCCGATGAGTCACGCGGCCAGTAAATATCAAGGTTTCAAGGAATACGGCCCAGAAAGCGCGAAGCTGGGGTCGGCCCGCCGGCAAGGGGATAAGTTCCCCTGGGAGGCATTAGGCCTGGATGTTAAAAAATGCTGTTTTTGTTAGCTACGGTGCTGATCAAAAAAAACTCTTTACCCACCCCTGCGAATCTCCAGCTCCAGTTCGCGGGAGCTTAAGCCCTGCTGGCGTTTACCGCTTTCCACTTCGTGAATCAGACGGCAAAGGGTGCGGTTTACCGGTGTAGGCACGTCCAGTTTTTCACCTTCGGCGGCAACGGCGCCATTGAGGAAATAAATTTCGGTCAGACGCTTCTGCTGCAGGTCTTCCCACATCGATGAGCGCGCCTGCGGGTCAATTTCCAGCATCTTTTTCGCCAGCCGGTGAAAGATAAAATCCGGGCTGTTAATCAGGCCGGGTAATAATGCCGGTGGCAGTGCGGTCATGCGTGCCAGGCTGATGCCTTTTTTGGCGGCGACGGCTGCCAGTTCTTTCATGGCACCACTCAGCACGCGGCGGTAACCACGCTGTTCCAGTTCCTGCTTCAGCGGAATATCGGCCAGCGCATTAATGGCATTGTTTAAATTAAGCTGCAGTTTGCCCCAGGCAACCGATTGGAAATCGCGTTCCAGCAGGCAGGGAATCTGCTGTTCGAGCAAGGCATCACGGATCGGCATAAAAGCATCGTCGTCGCTCAGATGAACTGCTCCGTCGGTACCGCGGTGAAAGTGGCCGTTGTCCTGATGCAGTACGTTGAAGCCAACAATCCCCTGAGACACCAGCAGTTGCGGACATTGTTCGCGCACCACGCGGTCGCTGCCGAGGCCATTCTGCAGACAGATAACCCGGGTACCGGGACGGCAATAGTGCGCCAGCGCGGCGGCAGCCTGTTCCATGGCCAGGCATTTGAGGGTAACCAGAACGATATCGGCCTGAGCCAGTGCCGCTTCTTTATGCTCGAAGGAAATGCCGCTAACCAGCTGATCACCACCGATATAGTCGCTGATATGAATACCGCCGGCCTGTTTTATTTCTTCCTGAATACGGGGTCTGCCCAGCAGGGTAACCGACAGTCCTTCAAGATGCAGGGCTGCACCCAGATAGCAGCCGATGGAACCGGCACCATAAACAACAATGTGCATAAACGGATCTCTTCATCGCGGGAGTTGCAGTGTGCGTTGCTTTACTACTGCCTAACAAGTAATGAGTGTGTGAACTGGTTCGCACTTTTCAGGCTTTTTTCTGTTTTACCAGCCAGCGGTCGAGGGCATTGGCAAACTGGGCTTTATCGCGTTCGGAGAACGCTGCCGGGCCTCCGCTTTGTATGCCGCTGGAGCGCAGGGTTTCCATAAAATCGCGCATATTCAGGCGCTG
>NZ_DDCJ01000087.1:0-3110 GCF_002335285.1 Thalassolituus sp. UBA2009 | reverse complement strand
TCTGCGGCCAGTGGAATATCCTGGGTAATCACCAGATCGCCGGCACTGCAGCGCTGCACAATCAGGTTGTCGGCAACATCGAAACCGGCTTCTACCTGCACTGCTTTAAGAAAGGGAGATGGCGGCAGTGGCACGGCATGGTTGGCAACAAAATACGCCGTCATGCCGGTACGGACAGCGGCTTTGCAGATCACATCACGAACAGGGCGTGGTGTGGCGTCGGCATCAACCCAGATGGTGGGCATAGAGAGTGTCCTTTAGTCTGCGAATAGTCATTATTTTCTGATTGGGCCAATCAGGCGGGAGTATTGTGCCAATCTGTGTGGGATCAGGCCAGTTTGGCGTTTATTCACCTGTGCGTTAAGCGGGTGAGGGCATAGTTTTAACCGCACACAACAAAACAGCAACGCGTAAATGCACCAGAGCTGCTTGTAAACATAACAATAAATGCTCTCACATTTCAGATGAGGATCCGCTGATGAATACATCTGTAACTACCCGTACTCCGGCCGATGTGGAAATTAAACCACGGCGCATGCATTTTCCTTTTGGCAATATCAAAGAGCGTTTTTTCTTTGCCGGAAACTCTCTCTTATCCGTGTTTTTTGGTGCACTGTCTTCGACCTTTCCGCCGGGTGAGGCAGAATTTATTGCCTCGGTGCGGCAGTATCGTGACCGTATTACCGATCCCTCATTAAAAGAACAGATCCGTGGATTTATCGGTCAGGAAGGCCACCACAGCCATCAGCACAAGCAGATTAATGAAGCGCTGCGGAACCTGGGGATTGAGGCGGTTAAGCTGGAGCATCATTTGGAGCGTGATCTTCAGCGTTTTACCCGGCGCAAATTCGCAACACCGAAATTCCGTTTGGCGATGACAGTGGGCATGGAACATATGACTGCGATTATGGCGGAATTCGTGCTGCAGAATCCGGAAGTACTGGAGCCACTGGAAGAGTCTGTACGAGATCTTCTGTACTGGCACGCCGTTGAAGAAATTGAACATAAAGCCGTGGCTTTTGATGTGTATATGCAGATGGAAGGCGACCGAAAATATCTGCGCCGTGTACTGAAACTGGCGACCTTTATGTTTAATGTGCGTATCGCGTTATACATGGTGGCATTGCTGTGGTGGGCGCGTAAATTTCCTTCATGGAGCGATATCAAAGGTTTCCGTCGCTTTATGTACGGTAACAAAGGAATGCTGACGAATATCCGCCAGCCATACCGTGATTTCTTTAAGGAAAGTTTTCACCCCTGGGATCACGACAACCGTGCTCTGATTGAAAAGTGGCAGAATGAACTGCGCCGCGAAGATCCTCAGCCGGCATAAGTTGCAGCCGGGGATTCTTTACAGGGCGTAATCACTGCAGGGTTACAAAATGGGTCATCGGGCGATAGTCTGACAGGCTACGCTGAGGGAGAACGGATCATGCCGTTCTCCTGCCTTCTCTCTGGCGGGTTGAATACGTGGTGCCGTGTTTTTTTTGGCTGCGCCGGAGGCCCGATATGAAATCTGCTTTTCTGCTGTTACTCAGTTTGTGCATTATCCCGACCGCTGCCGCCCGTGATTACGTGGTCGGCGTAGAGAACCTGGAATACAGCCCGATTTATGCCACCAATAATGGCAAATATGAGGGCTATGCCCGCGATCTCCTTGATGCGTTTGGCAAAGCTTCCGGGCATACCTTCAGCTATCGTCCATTACCGGTAAAACGTCTTTTTGCTGATTTTTTAGGCGGTAAGCTCGACTTTAAATATCCGGATAACCCGCAATGGGCTGCGTCGGAACGCGGTGATAAAACGCTGTATTACAGCGAGGTAACGCTGGTGGCCACTGATGGTGTCATGGTGGCTGCGGCACGCGAGCCGGGTAAAACCCTGACCAGACTGGTCACCATACGTGGCTTTACACCCTGGGTGTATATGGATGCCATTGGTAAGGGCAGCATCGCCTTGCAGGAGGTTAATGATCTGGATGCAGCACTCAGCAGCGTGCTGGCTGGCCGTGCCGAAGGGGCTTATGGCAATGTGGTGGTTGCCGCCAAACGTCTGCAAGAAAATGGTCAGGCGGGGGCATTGGTGTTTGACCGTGAACTGCCTTATGCCGATGCCGATTTCAGTTTATCGACGATGGCCCATCCGCAGGTTATCGACGAATTTAACGCCTTTCTGCGTGACCAGGCGGATCTGGTCGCTGCGCTGAAAAAGCGTCATGGCGTCGATATTGATTAATGCCCGGAAAACAGCGGCCAGCAGGTAAAACTGTTGCACTGGCATGACTGGTCAGGCACAGAAGAGGCGGTCATACTGGCCGCTTTTCTGTGGCGGAATCCCGTATGAAAACCACTCTCCGTATTGATATTGTCTCCGATGTTATGTGTCCGTGGTGTGCGATTGGCTATGCCAGTCTGCGTCAGGCGCTGACGGCAATGGAGGGCAAAATTGTCGCCGATATTCACTGGCAACCCTTTGAACTGAACCCGGATATGCCGGCCGAAGGGCAGAACCTGCGTGAACATCTGGCAGAAAAATACGGCAGCAGCGACGAGGAAAGCCGCGCTAACCGTGAGCGTATTACGCAGATGGGTGCCGGTTTGGGCTTTACCTTTAATTTCCGCGATGAGCAGCGCATTCTCAACACTTTTGCCGCTCATCAACTGTTGCACTGGGCGGCGGAGCAGGGCAAACAAACCGAGCTGAAGATGGCGTTGTTTACGGCTTATTTCCGTGATGGACGCGATGTCAGTAACACTGAAGAATTATGTGCGATTGCGGCAGAAACCGGGCTGGATGCCGGAGAAGCGGCTGCCGTACTGGCGGAAGAACGCTATGCCAACACCATCCGTGCCACCCAGCAGCAGTGGCAGGAAGTGGGTATCCGTTCGGTGCCGGCGGTTATTCTTAATCAGAAATACCTGATTTCCGGCGCTCAGCCACCGGAAAGTTACGTTAAAGCCTTAACCGAAATCCTGTTTGCCGCCGACGAATAGTCCGTTCGTTCGTGTCAGCCGTTATTTTTCTGATAACGGCTGACCAGCCACAGCGCCAGCATCATCACCGCAGCGCCCGCTGCCAGCCGTAACACATCGGTATCGCGGTTCCAGATC
>NZ_DDCJ01000158.1:48372-60275 GCF_002335285.1 Thalassolituus sp. UBA2009 | reverse complement strand
GCTGCTGGTTGGCGGGCTGACCATCGTTAATCTGGGGTATGGCTTTGTCAGCGAAAATCTCAGCCGTCGCTTGCTGAAAGGGATGTTCGACCAGTATGTACCGCCGGCGCATATCGAGCGCATGATGAATGACCCTACGGCCTATCAGTTTGCCGGGGAAAGCAAAGAGCTGACGGTACTGTTCAGCGATATCCGCAGCTTTACCAATATCTCTGAAAATCTGTCGGCCGCTGATCTTAAGGCACTGCTTAACAGCTACTTCACGCCCATCACCAAAGTGATTTTTGATAATGAAGGCACCATCGATAAATACGTCGGCGATATGGTGATGGCTTTCTGGGGCGCGCCACTGGATGACGAACGTCATGCCTGTCATGCGGTACAGGCAGCGCTCAGTATGCAGCGCGTCACGGCCTCGCTGCGTGAGGAATTTATTGCCCGTGGCTGGCCGGCGATTGAAATCGGCATTGGCATTAATACCGGTCCGATGAATGTTGGCGATATGGGATCATCCTACCGCCGTGCCTATACCGTGCTGGGGGATGCGGTGAATCTGGGTTCCCGGCTGGAAAGCATTACCAAGTTTTATGGTGTGAAGATTCTGGTTGGTGAGAACACCCATGCCCAGGCACCGGAGTTTGTTTACCGCTATGTCGACCGTATTCAGGTAAAAGGTAAAAACGAACCTATCCGCGTCTATGAACCGCTGGGCCTGGCAGGTGAAGTTGATGAGGCAACGCGGCAGGAGCTGGCACTGCAGCAGCAGGGAACCGAGCATTATTTTGCCCGCCGCTGGGATGAAGCGGTGCTGATTTTTACGCAGTTATGGCAGCAGCAGCCACGGCGTTTATATCAGGTATATATCGAGCGCATCGGAAGCCTGCGCCAGCAGACGCTGGCCGAGGACTGGGATGGTGTCTTCCGCCATACCGAGAAGTAAACGGAAGACAGAGGTCAGCTTCAGAACTGACCGGTCCGCACCTGTTGTGGCCAGACAACAATGCCGGCGGCACTGTTGCCGTCCATATCGATCAGGTTGAAACTGCCGGCAAATACGCCGCCTGACGGAGCGACCAGTACGCCACTGAACTGGCTGGCGACGGCGTCCAGCGCAGAGCTTTCGCCGTGATAACCTGTGCCGAACTGCATCTGAACCAGCGCTGTATTTTTACCGTTGGCGCCACCCGCACGGATGGTACCGGTAAAGTCGGCGTTCCAGAAATTACCGCCGATACTCTGGCTACCACTGCCGTCAGCATAGTCAGCACTCAGAAAACCATTACTGACAATACCGGTAGCAAAATCCAGATCAAAATTGCCGCTGGCACTGAGCAGAGCATTCCCTTTGCTGTCTGTTCCCAGGGCCTGAGTGCCGCCGAAATATACCGAGCCAGAGGTAGGGATATTGCCTTCAAGGGCGGGATTGGCAATCACCCACATAACCGGCGATTCGACAGCGGTGACAACCAGCGAACTTTCTTCCAGTAACTGTGAAACCGGCGCCTCTGCGCTGCCGTTCCAGATGCCCCATTCAATACCGGCAATATCCGCCATCTCCGGCAGCAGTGTACTGTCGGTTGTGCCACTGTAGCGGGTGATATCAATACCGTTATTGTCGTCGACGGATACAAACACCGGCTCGCCACGCTCGTCACGGAAGGCGGATACAGGAATTGCTTTGCCATTAACAATAATGCTGCCGACGCTGGTACTGGTGAGAAAGGCGGTGAATTCTTCCGAACTCAGGCGCAGATCCGGTGAGGTGATCACAGGACCGCCGTCGCCACCATCACCACCGTCCCCGCCATCAGGAGGGGTGTTATCAATCAGATTACCGGCTTCTTTCAAGGTATCTTCATGACCACTGTCGGCATCCTGATCAAGAGGTGGCGGAACTTTGTTATCGCCGCTGGTGTTATTCAGTACCGTTGTAGCCGGGCTGGTAGTGGCTGTTCCGGGAGGTGGTGTGCTGCCATCCGGATTTTCTGAACCGGTTGTACTCATGCTGTCTGGCATGACGTCAGAATCAGCGTTATCCAGTGCCTGCGGTGCTTCCAGCATTCCCTGAAAGCCAGTGTTACCCAGTACGCCAAAGTTGAAATCAGCATTCTGACCAAGATTAAAATCGCCCTGATCTGAGGACAGCGTAATGCCTCCTTTCCAGACTCCCGCCATCAGCTGGCCTTTGGCCAGTAAAGCGCTGTAGAGCGTGCCACGGATACCGATGCTGGCAACGGGGGTGTCGACCCGGTAAGCCTCTTTATTGCCTTTGCCAATACTGCCGGTCAGGGTGCGGAATCCACCTTCCACCAGTTCCATCAGTACCTTGCCCCCTTTGCCATCGGCATCGGCCTGCTGGTAGGCATGAATACTGAGCTGGCTGTTTTCCTGCAGAGCCAGCAGGGCGTTATCGATAAAGCGGATCTGTACGCGGCTGCCGGTACCGGTACGAATGGTGTCGCTGGGGTAAATTTCATCGCGGCGCTTCAGATTGCGGCTGCTGCCATCGGCTGCCTGCGCAGTGACATCGCCTTTTACCATGATGATGTGGCCGGCCAGTTCGGCTGCGCGGGCTGAGTTCAGTGTGAACATCATCAGCAGAATAACCATTGCCTGAAACAGGCAGGCTGAACGTGTAATCCGGTGCATGATGGCCTCCATCAGAATGTCCAGTTGATGCCCGCTTCGAGCAGCGTGCGGTCATATTCGTACAAGGGGAGATTGCTGTTGTAACGGACCTGGCTGGCCTGGGTGTAAAGGGTCAGGGCTGGTAACAGGGTATAGCCGTAGCCCAGTACCAGCTGGATCATTTGCTCGGCACGGGTTTCGCCGGCGGCGAGCAGGTTGTCTGCCGGAAATGCCCCCTGAAACTGGTAGTCGCGCAGAATCAGGCTGGCATACAGACTGCTGTGAATGTTCAGCAGTTGCTGAGCACTCAGGTTAATACCCTGCGTGTCCCGTGCCTGATACTCCTGTTCGCCATCATCGGTGGCCAGCACCAGTGCAAACTGGGCTGAGAGCGATCCGGCTGAAAAAGCGGCACCCGCCTGAAGTTCGGCCTGCAGCAGGTCGAGATCATCATTGAGCTTATTGTCCTGGCTACTCAGTGTCAGACGGGTCTGACTCTGCCATTCGCTGGCCAGCTGGTAGTTCCATTCCAGATTCGCCGACAGGTCTGACAGCAGATCATCCCGGCCCAGCCAATAGTGGCTGTAACGACCGCCAAGCCGCAGATTGTGACGTCCACGGACCATCCGCATACCGCCGCTGGCGTAGAGGTTATCCAGATCAAACAGATCATCGGCGGCATTGTCTTTGCGGCTGGCTCCTAACTGCAGGTCGATGGCGCTGCGCTGTGTCAGTGGGCTGATATAACTGCCCTGGGCCCGCAGCTGATAGTAGCCACTGCCTTTAGCGCGCTGATCACGGCTCAGGCGGGCGGTCAGCAGGCCGTCGAGCAGGTCGACCTCATTGAGATCAGTGGCGGTATTGTAATTGGAGTCATAACCGCCGCTGGCGGACACAAAACCTCCCCAGACAGGCATCACGCTCTGGCGCTGCTCCTGAATACGTTGCAGGAACTGTGCAATGGTCTCCCGGACCTGAGCAGGCGGGTTGGTACTCTGAACCCGGCTGAACTCCTGCTCGGCAGCATCGTGATTACCAAGGTAATAGTAAGCACGTGCTAACTCCAGACGGTAGCGGGCAACTGCCGGGTAGTTACTGCTGAGGCGCTCGAAGCCGAATAAGGCTTCATTGAAATATCCAAGCTGGGCAGCGCTGAATGCGTAATAAAAATCGAATGACGGGTCGCCTTCGTAAAGGCTGAGCAGTGGTTGTGCCAGTTGATAGGCGCTCTGGTAGTCCTGCTGCCGGATCAGTTGTGACAGTTGCTGATTGGTTCGTGTCAGTGTTGTGGTATCTGCTTCGGGCGCTGCACCTGGTGCAGCAGGCGTCAGGGCTGGTGTGGCTTGGTCTGCCGGAGCTTCTGCCGTTGCCTCTGTCACAGAGGACGTTCCGGCAGCGGGTTGTTCTTCCGCCTGCAGCAGGGCCGCAGAGAACAATGATCCGCACAGCAGCAGTGAAGCAGCTTGTGTAATTGGTCCTTTCACCTTGCTCAGTCCTTTATGGTCGCCTGTTTACATAGTGTGCACTGACTGGCGATAAATACCAATAATTGCGCAGTGTCTGTCTGCTGTATGGCTGCAAGGGATCTGCGCAGGATTGTTGATGCTCAGCATGTTCAGGTAGCAAGGTTTACACCATTAGTCATAATAACTGTATGGTTATTTGATGTGCATCAAGCTCCGTATCAACCTCTTTCAGGGGCGATTTTTTCGTTGATTTACATCAATTCTGCCTTCCGGCCCCTTGCTAAAGTGACTTCATACCAAGCGCAATGAAGCAGCCAACGCAGCCATTGCCGCTCCGAACTGCACGGCTTAACTGAGAGGTGAGCACTATGTTTATGGATGAAGTTGTATTTTCCGGCCTGATTATTGTTGCCCTGACCTGCGCCTTCTTTGGCGGCGTTTACTGGGCTGTTAAGAAAGACATCGAAAAACACGGTACTGGTGAATAAGCCGGGCCAACACGCTTTAGTTTTACTGTTTCTGCGCTGAGTACCTTGCCTCTGGGCCTGACGTTGATCGTCATGGCCCCTTTTTTTGTCTCTTTGTTGTGATCAGTTCAGCTGGTGAGCAGCCAGCAGCAGTGGCTGGCGGATATTCAGCTGATTAAGCCGGTCCAGTACGGCCTGCAGATCATCACCCTCGGGCACTGGTCCGATCCGCACTTTATGCAAACCAGCTCCGCCATCCTGAGTGCTGATGCTGACCGGCCAGGTCATGGGCGCCAGTGAGCGCTGCAGGCTGGCCTGCAGCCGTTGCGCGGCGGCGGCATCTGACAACGCGCTGACCTGCACCCAGCGTACGCTGTGGGCATGGGGTGGGGTGACAACTTCAACATCAACCACGGCCGTGCCCATTTTATTGATGCCAAGGCGAACGGCAGCAGCATAGGACAGATCAATAATCCGGCCTTCGTGGAACGGCCCGCGGTCATTGACCCGCACGATAATGGATTTGCCGTTATCAACCCGGGTAACACGGACATAGCTGGGCAGAGGCAGGGTTTTGTGGGCGGCGCTGAACTGATAGACGTCGTAAACTTCGCCGTTTGAGGTGCGGTGACCATGAAATTTCATACCGTACCAGGAAGCAATACCGCGTTCTTTGTAGTTATCGGCTTTGTCCATCACCTGATATTCCTTGCCGAATACCTGGTAGCTGCGCGGATTACCCATGCTGCTGCGGGGCTCTGCTTTAGGTTCCGGTTCCGGCAGATTGTGGATATCGGCAACGGTTGCCGGAGTGAAGTCGTTGGCGTGCTGATAACGCGAGGTCGCACAGCCTGCCAGCACCAGTGTCAGTGCCAGCAGAAGGGTAACCGCTCTCAACGCAGCGCCTCACTCAACTGATAGACGGCCATGGCATACATGCGGCTGTGGTTGTAGCGGGTGATAACATAAAAATTGTGTTCACCGAGCCAGAATTCTGCACCGACTTTTCCCTGCAGACGGATCAGGTTCGCGGGGCGGTCTTCGGCGACTTTGTTGGTCGGTTCCACGCCCAGTGCTTTTAATTCGGCAACGGTCCATTTGGGTTTGAGGCTGTCGTTGATGATTTCTTCATAGTCTTTACCGCTGACCCGAACGCGTTGGGTTACGGCTTCACCGGTGCGCCAGCCGTGGCGTTTGAAGTAGTTGGCGACGCTGAAAATCGCATCCGCAGGATTCCCCCACAGATCACGCTTACCGTCTTTGTCAGCATCAACGGCGTAGTTCAGAAAACTGGTAGGAATAAACTGGCCATAACCCATCGCTCCGGCATAAGAACCTTTGACACTGGCCGGGTCGATTTTTTCATCGCGGGCGAGAGCAAAGAAGGCTTTTAATTCGCGCCAGAACAGCGGCCGCTGCGGATAGTCAAAGGCCAGTGTGGCGAGGGAATCGAGTACGCGATAATTTCCCTGACGGGTTCCATAAAATGTTTCTACGCCGATGATGGCAGCAATAATGTGTTTATCCACACCGAATTTTTGTTCGGCCTGTTGCAGCAGCTCGGCATGTTTCTGCAAAAATGCTTTACCGGCAGATATGCGTTTTGAGGTCAGGAATATATCCTGATATTCGTCCCACTCTTTTACTTTTTCGGCCGGACGGGCAATGGCTTCGAGAACGGAGTCGAGCTTTTCGGCATGGGTCAGCCAGGCGCGGATTTCGGCCGGATCAATTTTGTATTCTATGCTGGCTTCAGCAATAAATTCGTCGCTGCGTGGATGCTGATCATAAGCTGCAGAAACAGGCAGGGCTGCACATAACAATAAAGCGCTGCTTAATTTACTAAGGGTGTCACGGAAAAAACGCATAAATCTGTATCCTAATTCTGCCGGTGGGTGTACATGGACATAATTAAACCGAAAGCCGTCAGCAGACTGACTACCGAGGTGCCACCGTAGCTCACCAACGGTAAGGGTACGCCGACCACTGGTAATATGCCACTGACCATACCTATGTTTACGAATACATAGATAAAAAACGTAACGGCCAGACTACCGGACAACAAACGACCGAATAAAGTTTCACAGCGGGAAGACAGATACAGGCAACGCATAATAATCAGAAAGTACAATATCAGCAGGGCAAGTACGCCAATCAGGCCGAGTTCTTCTGCCAGTACGGCGATAATAAAATCGGTATGGCTTTCTGGCAGAAACTCAAGCTGCGACTGAGTGCCCTGTAAAAATCCCTTGCCATCAATGCCGCCTGAACCAATGGCCGTTTTTGACTGAATAATATTCCAGCCGGACCCGAGCGGATCGCTTTCCGGATTAAGAAAAGTCAGCACCCGTTGTTTCTGATATTCACGCATCACAAAAAACCACATCAGTGGTGCACAGGCTGCGACAATACCTATCATCGACAGTATTAATGCCCAGGACATACCGGCAAAAAACAACACCAGAATTCCGGACGCGCTGATCAGAATGGATGTACCGAGATCGGGTTGTTTCAGAATCAGAATGGTGGGCAGGCCAATAATTATCATGGCCTTAATCAGGTCGAAAAAACGCGGCGGTACAGGACGGGTCGACATATACCAGGCGACCGTCAGCGGCAGCGCCAGCTTCACCAGCTCTGATGGCTGAAAACGCGGCAGACCGGGTAGCTCCAGCCAGCGTTGTGCGCCTTTGGCACCCACGCCCATGACCAGTACGCCGATAAGCGCAATAACACCGATGGCAAAGGCCCAGGGAGCCACTGTCTGATAAAAGCGCGGAGGAAACTGGGCCACGACAATCAGGACGATAAAACCGATCAGAAAATGCAGCGCCTGACGTTTGACCATGGTCATATCCTGGCCACTGCCGCTGTACAGAATCAGCAGGCCGCAACCGGCCAGCAGCAGAATCAGCAGGAACAGAATGAGGTCGATGTGCATGCGCTCAAACCAGGCGCGGCTGCGATCGAACCCATGCTGGTGATGGCCGCTGCCCATGGTGCGGCTGAAATCGGTATTAGCCACTAGCCTTCTGCGCCTCCGAGGTATTCGTTAATGATGCTCTGTGCAATCGGGCCGGCGGTACGGCCGGCGGATTCACCGTTTTCGATCACCACGGCAATGGCAATCTCTGGCTTTTCCACCGGAGCAAAAGCAATAAAGAGTGCGTGGTCACGCCAGCGCTCACGCAGGGATTCGGAGTCGTACTCTTCATCCTGTTTGATGCCCACGACCTGCGCGGTACCGGTTTTACCGGCAATCGGGTAGCGCAGTTTGCTCAGCAGGCGCCGGGCTGTGCCACGGCTGCCGCTGATCACCTGTTCCATGGCGTGATACATCTGCTCCCAGTCCTGCGGGTTTTTCAGCTGAATATCGGCAATATCGCCATGCGGAATTTCGTCGGCTATATCGTTATGCGCCAGAATCAGGCGCGGTACCTGCCACTGACCACGATTGGCCAGTACTGCGGTTGCGGTGGCCAGCTGCATCGGCGTAACCAGCATAAAGCCCTGACCAATACCGAGGTTGACGGTGTCACCGGCGTACCAGAAGGATTTTCTTTTGGCGCGTTTCCAGTCGCGGTCGGGCAATAAACCCGGCAGGGCGTTGCTGATGTCCAGTGTCATATTGCGGCCAAAGCCGAACTGAGCGAGAAACGGCGAAATATTGTCGATACCAGCCCGAACAGCGACGTCGTAAAAATAGGTGTCACAGGA
This sequence comes from Thalassolituus sp. UBA2009, assembly GCF_002335285.1. Classification (NCBI taxonomy): domain Bacteria; kingdom Pseudomonadati; phylum Pseudomonadota; class Gammaproteobacteria; order Oceanospirillales; family Oceanospirillaceae; genus Thalassolituus; species Thalassolituus sp. UBA2009. The sequence goes on along the minus strand of NZ_DDCJ01000158.1, from coordinate 51,997 downwards.
TTCAACAATGGCACGCTGCAGGTTTACTTTGCCGTGGCCGCTGCGCTTCCAGTCGCGATACAGGCGTTCGTCATTTTCCAGCTGATACCAGCCCGGATCATCGATACTCTCGTTCCAGCTAGTAATGCCGGAGTTCAGTGCCGCTAAGCCAACGAAAGGTTTGAGAGTGGAGGCCGGTGGATACTGGCCACGGATTGCCCGGTCAAACAATGGCAGATCGGGATTGTCACGCAGGCTTGAATAATCCTTGTGCGAAATACCGGTCACGAACAGGTTCGGATCGAAGCTCGGGTTGGAGTACAGACTGATAATACCGCCGGTTGCCACTTCGATTGCAACGAGGGCGCCACGCATCCCCTTCATTTCTTTTTCTGCCAGCTTCTGCAAACGGCTGTCGAGGTGCAGGCTGATGTCCTGGCCGGGCACAGGGTCCTGACGTTCAATAATCTGGATAACCCGTCCACGGGCGTTGGTTTCTACTTTCTGGTAGCCCACTTCACCGTGCAGATCCTGCTCGTAACGGCGCTCTACGCCGAGCTTGCCGATAAACTGGGTCGCGCTGTAACGGCGCTTGGTTTCCGGGTCGGTGTCGAGGGTGGCCTGCTCCTGCTGGTTGATCCGGCCAACATAACCCAGTACATGAGCAAAGGTTTCACCTTGCGGGTAATGCCGCACCAGCTGGGCTTCAACGTCGACACCGGGCAGGTAAAAACGGTTGACCATCACTTTGGCAATGTCGTCTTCGCTCAGCTGGTGGCGCAGCACTACAGGCTCAAACGGCCGGCGGCGGAAGCCCTGACGTTTTTCAAACTGCTCGCGGTCACGTTCGCTGATACCGATCAGCTGATCGAGGAAAGCGATGGTCTGCTCCATATCGCGTACCCGTTCCGGTACCAGGGTTAGACTGTAAGAGGGAATGTTTTCGGCCAGCAGAATGCCGTTGCGGTCGTAAATCAGACCGCGGTTAGGTGCAATAGGACGCAGCTGAATACGGTTGTTTTCCGACAGGTCTTTGTATTTTTCGTAGAGGTTGATCTGCAGATAGGCCATGCGCCAGGCCAGTATGCACAGCATCAGGAAAATAAAGATGGCCAGTGTTAATGCGCGGGAGCGGAACAGCCTCCGTTCTGCCGATTTATCCCTGAATGAATGCTCCCACATAAACGACTCACTTATGGTAAGGGTGGCCCTGCAGGATGCTCCACGCACGGTACAGCTGTTCGGCCAGCAGTACACGCACCAGCGGGTGGGGCAGAGTCAGTGCTGACAACGACCAGCGCTGTCTGGCCAGTGCCAGTACTTCGGCAGTCATGCCATCCGGGCCGCCGACCAGCAGGGCCACATCGCCGCCCTGCATGCGCCAGCCTTCCAGCTGCTGTGACAACTGCTCGGTCGACCAGTTGCTGCCTTTTACATCCAGCGCCACGACATGATCCTGCGGACGGATTGCTTTACGCAGAGCGTCAGCTTCCTGCTGCATGGCTTTTTCTTTGCTGGTGTTTTTGGCGCGGTGTCCCGGCGGAATTTCCACCAGTTCGATGCTGCAGTCGGCGGGCAGGCGCTTGGCGTATTCCGCAAAGCCCTGTTCCACCCATGCCGGCATCTTATGACCTACCGCCAGAAGGCGCAGTTTCATGCCTCAGATTGTCCGGTCTCTGCGCCGGGTTCTCCCCAGAGGCGCTCCAGATCGTAGAAGTGGCGGGACTGGTCGGTCATAACGTGTACCACCACATCAATCAGGTCGATCAGAACCCAATCAGCGGCGGCACGACCTTCCGTACCGTTAGGGCGCAGGCCGGCGTGCTTGGCTTTTTCTTCTACGTTAGCGGCAACAGCTGTGACGTGACGGTTAGAAGTACCGGTTGCGATGATCATCCAGTCGGTTACCGAAGTACGGCCGCGGACGTCGAGAACGGTGATATTTTGCGCTTTCAGGTCTTCCAAAGCGTCGATCACCAGAGATTTGATTTGCTCAGTTTGCATTCAGTTCTATCGATAGAGTTGTTGTTGGGTTATGTAATCCAGCACCGCGTCCGGTGTCAGAAAGGTCACATTGTCGCCCTGCTTGATAGCCCGGCGCAAGTCGGAGGCGGATATATCCAGCTCCGGCCAGTGATGAAGACAGATATGACCGGCTTCAGCGGCCAGTAAATCGGTCAGTGAGCACTCACGTTGCTCTAATTGTTGTTCCTGCCAGTGGCTGACATTGCGTAATCCGGGACGGCTGATGACCAGCAGATTGGCTTCATCCAGCAGTGACTGCGGCTGATGCCAGTGTTCGAACCCCTGCCAGGCATCCTGTCCCATGACCCAGGTAAAACCGACACTGGGGTAGGCGGCGCGCAGGGCAGCGACGGTGATGGCGCTGTAGCTCAGGTCATCACGCTCAAGCTCGATGTTGCTCGGTTCAATCCCATCCAGGTTGCGGCATGCCAGCAGCAGCATTGCCAGACGCTGTTCAGCGCTGGCCTGTGGCTGGGGCCGGTGTGGCGGAATGCGGTTGGGAATCAGCAGGACTTTTTCGAAGCCGAGATCGCGCAATTGCACGGCGATACGCAGATGACCGATATGAACCGGATCAAAGGTACCGCCCAGCAGCGCCCAGCGTTTGCGGCGGCTGCCGGACGATTGCCCGGCGGTTGGCTGCGTGGCGGGCGGATTATTTACGGACTTCGCCATTACCCAGCACTACGTACTTTTGTGAGGTCAGACCGTCGAGACCGACCGGGCCGCGGGCATGGATTTTATCGGTCGAGATACCGATTTCGGCGCCCAGGCCGTACTCAAAACCATCGGCAAAGCGGGTTGAGGCGTTGACCATCACCGAGCTGGAGTCGACTTCGGTCAGGAAGCGCCGTGCCAGCGTGTAGTTTTCGCTGACGATGGTGTCGGTATGGTGTGAGCCATAGTGGTTGATATGGTCGATGGCGCTGTCCATATCATCGACGATTTTCACCGCCAGTACCGGCGCCAGATATTCGGTATGCCAGTCTTCTTCAGTCGCGGCATTAATATCGGTCAGCAGTTCACGGGTACGTTCACAGCCACGCAGTTCCACGCCAAGGGCTTCATAGGCTTCGGCCAGCTCCGGCAGGATATCGGCGGCCACGGCCTGATGCACCAGCAGGGTTTCCATGGTGTTACAGGTGCCGTAGCGGTGTGTCTTGGCATTGATGGCGATATTGATGGCCTTGGTTTTATCGGCGAATTCGTCGATATACACATGGCAGATACCATCCAGATGCTTGATCACAATCACCTTGGCGTCACGGCTGATACGCTCAATCAGGCCTTTGCCACCGCGCGGCACGATCACGTCCACGTATTCCGGCATGGTGATTAACGCGCCGACCGCGGCGCGGTCGGTGGTTTCCACCACCTGCACGGCACTGGCCGGCAGGCCGGCTTCTTCCAGTCCGGCGCTGATAATGGCGGCCAGTGTGCGGTTGGCTTCAATGGCTTCGGAACCACCACGCAGAATGGCGGCGTTGCCGGATTTCAGACACAGGCTGGCGGCCTCAATGGTGACGTTCGGACGGCTTTCATAAATGATGCCGATAACGCCCAGAGGCACGCGCATCTTGCCCACCTGAATGCCGCTTGGGCGGTATTTCAGATCGGTGAT
>NZ_DDCJ01000158.1:46032-48120 GCF_002335285.1 Thalassolituus sp. UBA2009 | reverse complement strand
GTATCGATACGCTCGTCGGTCAGTTCCAGACGATCGAGCAGGGCAGCCTCAAGGCCATTGTCGCGGCCGCGCTGCATATCACGCTGGTTGGCGGCCTTGATGGCATCGCGTTGGGCGGTAATGGCGTCGGCAATGGCCAGCAGCGCCTTATTTTTGTCCTGAGTCGACGCACGGGCCATGGCTCGGGAGGCCTGGCGGGCATTCTGACCCAGGGTCTGCATGTATTCGATTACATCCATCGATCACACCTGAACAGTCTGTAGCGGGAGAAAGTGCGCTAGTATACACCAACAACTACAATGAAAGCGTCCGCAGCCTCTGCGGTGCAGTAATTTCAGCTACGGATTCTCTCGGTTATGGAAAAAACGCAGTTTCACAGCCTGGTCGTGCTGCAGGTTAAAGTCCTTTATTGCCTGCTGGCGGCTTTGGGGTTGAGCATTATTGCCGCCCTGGATCTGCTCGAAGATAAAAAACAGTTCGCCATGATTGCCGCCGGTTTTTCGCTGGCGCTGGTGATTTATGCCGGTTACCTGCTACTGCGCCGTAAGCAGCGTTCTTCGCCGTACCCGGAGTGGGTTCTGGTGGGGCTGTTATCGGTGTTTACCCTGTTTGGTATGCATCAGAGTGCACAGGTCGCGCACTGGATTTATTTTGTGCCGGTGTACACCTACTTTTTGTTTCCCTTCCGTCTGGCAAGCTACATTACCCTCGCGTACAGCGCGGTGCTGGTATTACTGGTACTGGAAGACTTTGATAATTACAGCCGTTTGCAGATGCTGTTTACCTACGCTGCCTGTTACACCTTCTCGGTGATGTATGCACTGATTAACGAACGTAATAACCGTGCCCTGACCGAGATTGTGAATACCGATCCGCTGACGCAGGTCTATAACGAACATCAGTTGTATCTGGATCTGAATAAAGAAATGACCCGTGCCGACCGTCAGCGCAGCAGCCTGATGTTAATGGCGGTGGCAACACCAGAGGCCTGGCACAGTCTGAAAGTGGAAGATTATGAACAGCGCCTGAGTTATCTCGGTAATAAACTGCGCAAGTGTCTGCGTAAATACGATGCCTGTTACCGCCTGAATACCGATGATTTTGTGATTGTTATGCCGCACAGTGATCCGCAGGATTCTGAAGAGCTGAAAGCCCAGCTGCTGGGCTGTATGGCCGATAAAAAGTTTGCCGCACTGAAAGAACTGCCGGTGCATGTGGAGGCCTATCAACCGGATGACGATGCTCACAGTCTGATCCGCCGGGTTATGGAGACATTACATGCTGGCTGACTTATCACAGGACGAATTGCTGCCAAGACTTCAGGCCGTGGTGTATTTACTGGCATCGGTCGCCATTGGCATTCTGATGTACGACCAGTACCGGCAGGGGTTGTACCCGTTGGTGCTGAGTAACGCTATAGCCATCCCGGCGTTTGTATTCAGCGCCATTTTTATTTATATCAACCGCGACCGTGACAGCTTCTCCTGGGTCAATTATCCGCTGATTTTTACCCTGGCCGGACTGGCGCTGTATCAGTTGCCGCAGTACCCGCAGCTGATGACGCATTATTTATATGCCTTACCACTGTTCAGTTATTTTTGTCTGCCGCTGTATCCGGCCACCGTATTTAATGTGGTGGTCGCGGTTCTGATGACGCTGCTGCTGTGGCTTGATCATGGTTTTATGCTGGCGCTGCGTACCGGCACCAATTATTCATTGCTGCTCGGCTCTGCCTGGTGTTTTGCCTATTTAACGCTGTTAAAAGGCTGGTCGCTGAAACGTCTGGCGCTGACCGATCAGACTTCCGGCGCCTATAACCGCAGACACTTTTTTCATGCCCTGACCCGCGAGATTGCCCGCAGTGAATCGACCCGTCACAGTGTCAGCCTGATCGGACTGGTGATTGATGATTACCGTCAGCTGATTGATATTCACGGCAACCGGGTGATGTCGCAGTTTCTGCCACGTTTTGTAGAACGCACTCAGCGCCAGATCCGTGCCGGAGATGAAATATTCCGTCTGGCCGATGATTTGTTTGTACTGGTGCTGCCGAACTGTCCGGAAGATGGCGCCATTGTGCTGATGGAG
>NZ_DDCJ01000158.1:44151-45768 GCF_002335285.1 Thalassolituus sp. UBA2009 | reverse complement strand
GCGGTGGGTCTGCAGAGTGGGGAAGACAGTAAAGATCTGGAAAAACGTTTATCGGCAAAACTTAAGAAACAGAAACGCGCCAGTCTGCAACTGGCGGCGTTTGCCGATTAACAGGGTTTCAATACGGTTGTTGCCTGTGACTTAAACGCTGGCGCGGATAATCCGCACCAGCGTTTTTGTTTTTGATTGTGGCAGGTTCAGCTTGCCGTAAAATTCCGCCGGGTCGTGTACCCGTACCTCGTTAAAACCATCCTGCTGAAAGCCTTCTTTAATCGCGGCATCCGATGAATAGTGCAGCGGCCATTGGCCGCGGGTAAAAAATCCCACCAGTTTCTGCGCGAATTTTACGTAGCGGTATGACGGATGATCGGCAAAATCCGGGTATAAATCGGTGACATAAAATCCGCCGGAAAACCCTTTCAGACCTTCCGCCATTCGTGCCCAGACACTGCGGATGGTGGTCAGATCAAAATAATTCACCAGCCCTTCGGTAACGATGGCGGTTTTTTTCGCTGGATCAAGGCTGGCCAGCAAGGCGGCAATAGAGTCATCACCGCTTTGCTGCAGAATATTGCAGGCCCGAACGCTGTGGCCACTGGCCTGGCCAATGGCCGCCAATAGTGCCTGTTTGCGGTTGGCCATGCCGGGAAGATCGGCTTCGATATAAGTCAGCTGCGGATATTTTTGTTTAAAGCGGTAACCGCGCGGCGATAGACCGGCAGCAATTTCAACAATCTGCTCCACACCTTCTTCTTCAATCAGGCGCTCGACCTGATGATCAATAACAGAGTGCCGCTGCAGTAAAAATGTATCGATATCAGCACCGGCCACCAGACGTAAAAAGGCATTAACCGGGCTGAGTGCAGCGTTGGCGACACGTCCCATACCGGTAATAAACCCGGGGGCGGAGAGGCCGTGCTTGTACCAGATGTAGCCGGTATAGTGAGCGCTGATGCTGATGCGGGACGTATCGGTGGCGGAAGTGGAAGAGGTCATGAGCTGTCTTTTATTGTTGTTGTGTACGCACACGAGAATACAGGGGAATACCCTGCTGCGTCCACGCGTGGTCAACCGGCAACAGCCCGGGCGGTTGTGATGGAGTCGGCACTATCCGTTTTTTTTGCAGGCTTCACCGATATTATTGAGCAGCATGGCTGGCTGCTGTTGCCGGCGGTATTTGTTCTGGCGCTGGCTGAGTCGCTGCTGGTGGTTGGGTTGTTTATTCCTGGTGTGGCACTGCTGGTGGCGTTAACCATTCTGGCGGCAGAGCAGGGATTGCCCGTTGTATGGTGGTGGCTTGCCGGAGCGGCGGGGGCATTCTGTGGTGACGGTCTGAGTTTTCATATTGGTCGCTGGTATGGACCGCGGCTGGCGCACTGGAATATCTTCCGCCGTCACCCTGACTGGCTGCCCTCGGCTGAGCACTTTTTCGCCCGTTACGGTGTGTGGAGCATTGCGCTCGGGCGTTTTATCGGCCCGTTGCGCCCTCTGGTTCCGGCCATGGCCGGAGTGTGCGGGATGCCGGTGCGCGACTTCTGGTGGGTAAACAGCTGGTCTTCGGCGGCCTGGGCGGCGTTTTATCTGCTGCCGGTTTACTGGTTTGGTCAGGCAGCCCTG
>NZ_DDCJ01000158.1:37083-43919 GCF_002335285.1 Thalassolituus sp. UBA2009 | reverse complement strand
CTGGGACTGGCAACGCTGGTCGCGCTGCTGCTCAGTCGCGTATTGCGGCGCCGGAAAGGCCGCTGATAACAGGTCTTACTGCTTATCCTGTAATGCCCGTACTTCGTTACGTGCCTCATTAAGCTGAAACTGCAGGTCGGCGACTTTCTGCTTCAGTTCGCGCGCAGCGGCCACTTCCTGCTGATGCTGGTCGGCAATCTCCTGCAGACTTTTTTCGGCATCTTTTACTTGCTGCTGCCAGCGTTTACTCAGCCGGTATGCCACCAGGGCACCACCAATAATCATGCCTGCCATAATGGCGAAAATAAGACCCATAACAACTCCTGTGGCCCTGAGGCTATGCGGGGTAAAACGTCAGTTTATCGGAATTAGCGCGGATATACCCGGCTGCCGGGCAAAAACTGGTAAACTGCCCGCCGTTGAATTTTCTGTGGGCTGATCGCCATCAGCCCATTGTTGTGGAGCGAAGTTGTGACCATTGCTGAACTGGTAGCCAAAAGTGGCGCGCAGATGCGCGTATTTGATCTTGGGCGACGCATCGAAGAAGTGCCTCTGGCGGATTTCAAAGCCTTTGAACAGATGCAGAAACCCTATCCGGTACCCTATCTGAAACATGCCTGGCTGGGCATTCTCAGCTGGAATCCCGATGAGCCGGGGCAGCACAATATCTGGTTTGTTAAGTTGCCGCTGGATGAGCAGAACATTCTGCAGCCAGGTCCGCGTGATGCCTTCCTGCAACACTGGCTGCGGGTTGCCCAGTATCCGGATCAGAAGCACGGCGATGCGCCCTGCAGCTACAAACCGGATGCTAACCGTATGGCTTACTTTCATGCACTGGCGCTGCAGGCGCTGGGGCAGGGGACGACCCAATACTACGCGACCGCCCGCGCTTACCTGAGCGGTGATATCGGCTGGGATAACTGGCAGCAGCTCGGCCTGCAGGGGCTGGCGGAAGTGGTTGCACGCCTGGCGGAAGAGCAGAATGAAACCCTGCTCTGTAATGCACTGCCGCATTTACCGGCGGTGCCGCGCAACGTGGTGCTGGGCTTCCTTGAAAATGCCGCACCGGGTCAGGCGCTGACCTCCGCGATTAACGACAGCCTGTCACAGGTGGTGGCAGGCGGTGCTGAGGTGGCCGATCTGGCAGCCTTTGCCCGTGCCTTATCGCACAGTGTTAATGCCGATCAGCGCGTGCTGTTGCTGCAGTTGCTGCTGCAACATCCGCACAGCCGTTCGGTCGAGTTGCTGGCCGCGCTGGGCAGCCGTTGCTGGCGTGATCTGCAGGGCGGATTGCTGCTGGCTTATCTGGAATGTCTGGCGGTTAACGAACAGGGCATCAGTGCCTTTAATGCGCTGGTTGCCGACCTGCTGGCGTTGCCGGGTATGCGCGAGCGCTTTATGGAAGTCTTCCGTTCTCCGCAGCGCAGTGAGTCGCTGGCTCAGGCGATTGGTCAGCTTTTGTCGCTGGCGCGTCAGGGTGACAGCGGGCGTCTGCAATGAGCGGTCAGGCAGAAGCTCTTTGCCCCTGTGGCAGTGGCCGTCTGTATGGTGACTGTTGTCAGCCGTTGCATCAGGGACAGCCTGCTGCAACCGCCGAAGCCCTGATGCGCTCGCGTTACACCGCCTTTGTCTTTGGCTTGCAGGAGTATCTGCTCGAAAGCTGGGACAGCCGCACCCGCCCGGCAGAATTACCGCTGGATAACGATACCCGCTGGTTTGGCTTAACGGTGCATGATTTACAGCAGGATGGCGACAGGGCGACGGTCAGTTTCAGTGCGCGTTTTTGTGAAGGTAAAGACTGGTTCTGCCTGAGCGAGGTTTCTGCTTTTGCTTTAGCGGCCGATGGCCATTGGCGTTATGTGGATGGTAAGGCTGATTTTCAGCCGCTGCAGCCGGGGCGTAATGACCTTTGCCCTTGTGGCAGCGAGAAAAAATACAAGAAGTGTTGCGGCGCCTGACACTGATATCGGGCACCGGATGAAAGGCCTGTCAGGATGGTTGCTGCGGACGGGTCATGCCTTTTAACAACATGCCCCAGACCATGGCAAAAGTGCCAAGCACAGACAACAGCATCATCAGATTGACCAGCGTGCTGTGGCGCTGATAGTAACTGCTCTGTGGTTGCGGCTGATCGGCACAGCGGGCATTGATGAAGTCGTAAAAGCCACCGCTTTGGCTGCATTCAGTCACGGCCGACATTTCGATTCCGTACAGTGTCAGCAAAATAATGCCGGGAACGGCAAATAACAGTGAACCGAGGCGTAGCCACATGTTTTTTTCTCCGCGTATTACAGGTGAATGACAGATGGAACTTGACATCAGAGGGCGATTCTTTGCATCTTACCAGCCTCGGGCCTGTTCACACTAATTGAATCAGGCCTGCTGAGAGCCAGTTTTCCTCAGAACAAGGAGAGAGGACTGATATTAGCGGGCTAAATGAATGACGAACGACGAGGTTTATGGGGGAAACCGGCCTCAGCCCGAAGGGTTATGGCTAAAAATTACTCATGCCGCGTTGCTGTTCGTTCGCTTAACCTGTTAGGCCACACTCTCAGCGCCTTGCCTGAGATATTTTTAGTCGATAACAGGCCTGTTTAATCAGTATGAACAGGCTCCGCTTATGCCCGACAAAACGATAACAAAATAAAGCTGCTCATTATGAAACGACTGATTACCGTAACTGCTCTACTGCTGGCCATGAATTCCCAGGCCGCTACCCAGAACCTGGATCAGCTGCTGAGCAGCATCAAAGCCGATATTGCTGCACAGCGTTTATCCAGCCCCGCAGGCAATAACGCGCTGGAGCGTATCGACGCTTTCCGTGAGCAGGCTCCCTATGATTTCCGTGTTGTGCCACTGGCCTATCAGTGGGGCGAAGCCTATGTGGCGCTGGCAAACAAAGCCATCGCAGCCAAAGAGTACGATAAGGCTCAGGGATATCTGGATAAAGTCTGGCTGGTAGCAGCACTGACTCCGGGGCTGGAAGAAAGCCAGGATAAACTGGATAAGCTTTATAAAGGTGCTCCGAACGTGGTTGCCCGTGCTGAAGAAAAAGGCCCGAGCAAAGAAGAGCTGGCGCGTCAGAAACAACTGGCCGAAGCTGCAGAAAAAGAAAAAGCCAAGGTAGAAGCCGAGCGTAAGCGTAAGGCGGAAGAAGAAAAACGTCAGGCTGCGGCGGACAAGAAGAAAGCCGAGCAGGAACGTCTGCGTCGTCAGGAAGAGGAACGTCAGCGTCGTGCTGAAGCGGAAAAAGCCGAAAAAGCAGCCGCTGCAAAACGTCTGGCTGATGCAGAAAAGGCCAACACTGCTAAATCTAAAGCTGATGCCAAACCAGCGGCTAAAGCTGCTCCTGTTGTCGCCGTGGCTAAACCCGTAGCGCCTAAGCCTGTGGTAAAAGCCAGCGCCGGCAGTAATGAAGTTTCTGAGTTGTGGAGTGAAGCGAAAGAAGATACCGCGCCTATGGCCAGCTATCCGGTTTCAGCCGAGCAGATTGCCAGCCGTGACCGTGATATCGCCGATAGTCTGCAGCCGGTCTGTAAAGCTATTCTGGATAACGATGCATCGGTGGTTGTTCATACTCAGGATAAAGCGGATTACCGTTGGTTGACGGTACGCCTGACATTGTGTCTGCGCCGTCTGGATAAGTCGTTCCGTCTGCGTCACAGCTATCAGGCTGTAGCTGACAACGCTCCGTTTGTGACTTTGCACCCAACGCGTGAAGTCTCTCTGGTGCGTCAGGCAGGGGATTAAACTTACGCGCTGAAGATAAAAACCCGGTTTTTTTGCCGGGTTTTTTTATATCGTTTTTTCGTCTGTGGCGATGGAACCAAACACCGGTTTTTACGGTCACTCATGGTCGGGCAGCGGCCCGGCTAATTCACCCGACAGGGGCAAACGAACATTGGAGGGAGCAGGAGCAGTCGTTACTCTTTCTGCCCCCTGCAAAAAATGTTCAGCGTGTTACAATGCGCGCCCGTGTTTACCCAACGGTTAAATATTTGTTATGCGTTATTTGCTATTGATAGTTTCTGTAATGATTTCTGCCATCACTGCTTCTGCCGTGCAGGCAGAAGTAATCGTGCCTAAAGCGCCGGATCTGGATGCCAGTGCCTATGTGCTGATGGATGCCGATAGTGGCCGTATTCTGGTTGAACATAACGCTGATGAACGTTTACCGCCGGCCAGTCTGACTAAAATGATGACCAGCTATATTGCTGTGCATGAGCTGGAACTGGGCAATGTCACTGAGCAGACTCAGGTGCCGATCAGTGTTAAAGCCTGGCGTAAAGGCGGCTCAAAAATGTTTGTGCGCGAAGGTACCGAAGTTGCGCTGATTGATCTGCTGCGTGGCATTATCGTGCAGTCAGGTAACGATGCATCCGTTGCGGTGGCCGAATACTTTGCCGGTTCGGAAGAAGCCTTTGCCGGCTGGATGAATCAGTACGCTGAACGTTTTGGTATGACCAATACCCACTTTGAAAATGCAACCGGCTGGCCGGCTGAGGGGCATTTATCTACCGCTGGCGATATAGCCAAGCTGGCGTTGCATATCGTTAAAGACCATCCGCATTATTACAAGCTGTACGCCGAAAAATATTACGAATACAACGACATCCGTCAGCCAAACCGCAACAAGCTGTTGTGGCGTGACCCTTCCGTAGACGGCCTGAAAACCGGTCATACCGATGAGGCCGGTTTCTGTCTGGCGGCTTCTGCTGTACGTGATAACACCCGTCTGATTGCCGTTGTTATGGGAACCCGCAGCGAAGAAGCCCGTGCCCGTGAAACCCAGAAATTACTGGCTTACGGTTTCCGTTATTACGAAACCCGTAAGGTCTATAACGCTGAAGAGGTACTGCAAACCAATCCGGTGTGGCTGGGTAAAACCGAAACCGCTGATATTGGTCTGGAAAAAGAGCTTTACCTGACCCTGCCGCGCGGCATGAAAGGCGAGCTGGAAGTGAATATCCTGACCGATGAATTTCTTGAAGCCCCCATCGTTAAAGGCCAGGTGGTTGGTACCCTGACCGTCAGCATGGAAGGTGAAGTACAGGCTGAGCGTCCGTTAATTGCACTGTCTGATGTTGAAGAAGCTGGTTTCTTCGGTCGTCTGTGGGGCAGTATCAAGCTGTTCTTTGCCCGCCTGTTTGCCTGATTGAACGCGGCAGATACGTGCCAGTCTGGGTTTTGGCTCAGGCTGGCTTTTGTGTTTCTGGCTGCTGAATAATGTGGCGTCTTTGGCCAAAGTCCGATGGCGCTTGAATTTCGTATGGGTTACAACCATATAAGGCTCTGATGTACAGAGAGGCCATAAACGTGAGTCAGCCTGAAGCTCCAAAAATTGAATTCCCCTGCGCTAACTATCCGGTAAAAATTCTCGGTCATGGTAAGGATGACTATGTCGAGGTTGTACTGGAGATTGTGCGTATTCATGCGCCTGAATGCGATGTTGAACGCATTCAGATCCGTAACAGTTCCAATGGCCGTTTCCGCGCCCTGACCGTATATATCACGGCCACAGGGATCGAACAGCTGCAGGCTTTGCATAAAGACCTGCTGGCCCATGACTATATCCATATGGTGATCTGATGACGGCTGTGCTTGTGCGTGAGCTGGGCCTGCAGGAATACACCCGCGTGTATGACGATATGCTGGCCTTTACCGCAGCGCGCGACGAGCAGACAGCTGACGAGCTCTGGTTTCTGCAGCATGAGCGGGTGTTTACCCAGGGGCAGGCGGGTAAGGCCGAACATGTACTGATGCCGGGCGATATCCCGGTGGTACAGAGTGACCGTGGCGGACAGGTTACCTATCATGGGCCGGGCCAGCTGGTGGTCTATCTGATGGTGGATATCAAACGCCTTGGCTGGGGACCGCGGGCACTGGTGTCGGCGATTGAGCGTGCGATCGTGGCCACTCTCAGCGAGTGGCAGATTGATTCTGCTCCGCGCGAAGATGCGCCGGGTGTTTATGTCGGTGAGCGCAAGATTGCCTCACTCGGGCTGCGTATTAAAAATGGCCGCTCCTTTCATGGCCTGGCTCTGAATATCGATATGGATCTGGAGCCCTTTCAGCGTATCAATCCCTGCGGCTATGCCGGCATGCAGATGACGCAGATGCGCAATGAAACCGATCTGCCGCTGAGCACTGAAGCGGTGATTGCTTCCTTACAACAACAGTTGCTGGCTGAATTGAGTGCCGGCAGCGAAGCGCCCGGAGCGTGATATGACAGATAAGGCGAAAGTGGTTCAGGGAGAAAAATTACGTGGTGCAGAAAAGGTCGCCCGTATCCCGATCAAAGTCATCCCTACCGAAGAGTTGCCGCGTAAACCCGACTGGATCCGCGTGCGTATTCCGGCCTCACCGAAGATTAACGACATCAAACAGAAGCTGCGCAAGCACAAGCTGCACACCGTGTGTGAAGAGGCCAGCTGCCCGAACATCGGTGAGTGTTTTGGTGGCGGTACGGCAACGTTCATGATCATGGGCGATATCTGTACCCGCCGTTGTCCGTTCTGCGATGTGGGCCATGGCCGGCCGAATCCGCTTGATGTGGATGAGCCGATCAATCTGGCTACCGCCATTGCCGATATGGGCCTGAAATACGTGGTGATAACCTCGGTAGACCGTGACGATCTGCGTGATGGCGGCGCCCAGCATTTTGCTGATTGTATCCGCCTGACCCGCGAGCACAGCCCTGCGATTCAGGTTGAAACCCTGGTACCGGACTTCCGTGGCCGTATGGAAATTGCCCTCGATATTCTCAGCGAAACGCCACCGGATGTGTTTAACCACAATCTGGAAACCGTGCCGCGTTTGTACAAAGAATGCCGTCC
>NZ_DDCJ01000158.1:35714-36794 GCF_002335285.1 Thalassolituus sp. UBA2009 | reverse complement strand
CTGGGCGAAACCAACGAAGAAGTGATTGAAGTGATGAAGGATATGCGCGCGCATAACATTGATCACATCACGCTGGGGCAATATCTGCAGCCGAGCAAAAATCACTCACCGGTTAAGCGTTTTGCTACACCGGAAGAGTTTAAAGAGCTGGGTGATATCGCTAAGAGTCTGGGTTTCCTGCGTGTGACCAGCGGTCCGCTGGTGCGCTCGTCTTACCATGCGGATCTGCAGGCGCAGGGGGAAGACGTTGGCGGATTGTAAAATGCTGTGGGCCGTGATTCTGTAGCGGCCCTTTCTGTGAGCGTTATTGGATTGTGAAACGCTGGGCGATGATTCTGTAATCGCTCTGTGGTAGACAAGGGGTTCCTGTTTAATTCACTGAGGGAACCCCATGAAACGCACTACATTGCTGGCCATTCCGGCTTTTTTGGCACTCTCGTCTGCGGCATCCGCCGCCACTGTGACGTATAACGCCGCTTTTGTCTCAAACTACCTGTTCCGTGGCCTGAGCCAGACTGATGATGGTCCGGCCTTGCAGGGTGGTGCGGATATTAAAAACGGTAATGCCTATGCCGGTGCCTGGTTCTCCAATGTTGATAAGCCGGATGGCGCCGAAGGTCTGCCGGTCGAGATGGACGTGTATTTCGGCTACAACAACCAGTTCGATGGTTTTAACCTCGATATGGGCGTGCGTACTTACAACACCCTGTTTGATGTGGGTCGTGAAGAAACCGAATTCAAACTGGGTACCAGCCCGGCCAAGGGTCTGTCTGTCAATATGCACCGTGGCGTAAAGGCTCAGTACTGGTATCCGGAAGTCACTTTCGAAAAACACCTGCCGCAGCGTCTGTACCTGGACGTAGCCGTTGGTATGTTGATGGTGGATGACGCTGACGATAAAGCGCTGACTGCCCGTGTTGAAGTGGCCCGTGATTTCCCCGAATTCCATAAGATTGATCTGTTTATCGCTGCTGACTTTATCAGCGATGACACCCCTTATGGCGACAACAACGATAAAGACGATTCCGATCTGAATTTCGTTATCGGTGTACGCAAAAACTTCTGATAAGTGATGCGTTA
>NZ_DDCJ01000158.1:2621-35466 GCF_002335285.1 Thalassolituus sp. UBA2009 | reverse complement strand
TCAGGCGCTTTTCAGCATCGCATACAAGTCGTCCTTCAGATGCAGACGGCGCATTTTCAGGCCTTCCAGGCGCTCATCGGAGGCCGCTTCAACGGCTTCTTCGATTTTACGTACTTCGCGGTCAACTTCATGGTACTCGTCAAACAGACGGGCAAAGTGACGGTCTTTCATTTTCAGGGAACGGATCTGGTCGCCCATGTCCGGAAATTCGCTGTGCAGGTCGTGGTGTTCAATTGTCATTATCAGGCCTCCTTTTGCAGATGCTTTCAGATTGCCTGCTCTGGCAGAAAGCGTCTTGATACAGATCAGGCGAATCCCTGTCGTTTGCAGGGGCTTTGCTATAGTTGATGCAGATCAAATCGTTAATTATTTCAGGGAGAGGGATATGAGTTGTAACAACGTTGCGCTGCTGGATGATGAGATCAGCATGGTCAGGTTGCTTGAGCGCGCGCTGGATAACTACGATGTTCAGTCCTTTACCGATCCGGAAGGGTTTCTGAATGGTCTGCGTCCGGAGACGGACTGTATTCTGCTGGATATTCAGATGCCGGGCCGTGATGGCTATGAAATCTGTCGTCTGTTGCGCGCCCGTGAAGCAACACGCCATACGCCGATTCTGTTTGTCTCCGGTCAGAGTGATCTTGACCAGCGTCTGCAGGGGTATGCTGCCGGGGCCGACGATTTTATCAGTAAACCTTTTAATATTGACGAGATGCGCGCCAAGGTTGAACGCGCTCTGCTCAGCAGTGAGCAGCGGGAAATTCTGCAATCATCGGCCGATTATGCCCGCCAGGCGGCGTTTGAAGCCATGACTCACTCGGCGGAGCAGGGGGAGATCAGTCGCTTTATCGAGCAGGTTATGGGCTGTAAAAACCGCCAGCAGCTGGCCTCTGTGCTGATTGCCAGCCTGAAAAACTTTGGCCTGAATGCTGTTTTGGCTTGCTGGACGGGGCCGGAGTTCTGTTTTGTCTCGCATGCTGAGCAGGTGCGGCCATTGGAAGCGGAGCTGTTGCTGAGCTGCCGCGAAGGCGCGCGTATTATCGAGCTGGAAAAACGCATGATAGTGAACTTTGGTAATGCATCCGTGCTGATCAAGAACGTGCCCTGGCAGGAAGAGGCACGCTATGGCCGGATAAAAGATCACCTGTGCGTTCTTATGAGCAGTGTACATGCAAGGCTGCAGTCGCTGGCGACTGAGCACAAACTGCATCAGCAACAGACGCTGCTGAATGCACTGGACGATGTGGAATATGCCCTGCAGCATTTGCAGCAGCGTCAGGATCAGGGGTTAAACAGTGCGCGTGAAACCGTGCAGGAGCTGGAGCTGGAGTTGTCAGAAGAGCTGCTGTTGCTGAATCTCGATCCGGATCAGGAGCAGCATCTGACGCAGCTGGTGCGTAATCATATGAGTCAGCTGGAGCGCCTGTATCGTAACTGCGCAGATGTCACTGGCCCGCTGCAGCCGGTGCTGCAGGCGCTGGCTGATATTGCCGGAAAGCGCCTGCCTGCCAAAGACTCTGTCTGAGATCAGTGAATTTTACTCAGCGCCGCCTGCAACCACTGTTGCAGCTGCGGTGCCGGTAAGGCTCCGGCCAGACGGTCAATTTCTTTTCCCTGATGATAAACAATCATCGTTGGAATACTGCGGATGCCCAGTTGCGCGCTGGTTTGCTGCGCCTGTTCGGTGTTTACCTTGGCAAAGCGCATCTGTTGTTGCATCTGTCCGCACAGCTGGGTAAATACCGGCGCCATCATCTGACACGGGCCGCACCAGCTGGCCCAGAAGTCCACCACCACCGGCAGATCATTTTTCAGCAGAAAACGCTGGAAATTGCTGTCGTTCAGCTCCACCGGATGACCGTTGAATAAGGGCTGTTTGCAGCGCCCGCACTGGGCCTGCAGCTTTTGTTGCTGATCTTCAGGGATGCGGTTAATGGCCGCACAGGATGGGCAGGTGTAATGCATGATGGAATCTCCGCGAAAACATGCCATCTATATGCGTCTTCGGTAATGAAGTTTCAAGGGCGGGGGCCGGTCTGTATTGGCCCCCGAGCAGGCTTATGCCGGATTTTGCTTCTTCGCGCGTTTGTCACGGCGCTTTTCTTTCAGCGTTTTGGCCGGCTGTTTCTTCTCTTGTTTTGCCATAGCAATAACTCCGTTCAGCGCTGCTGCCCTGTCTGCCGCAGAGACAGAAGCAACTTGCGGATAACTGAAGAGCTGTTTGTGCCCCGGGCACGCGGCAGGTTATGGGCTTCAAGGCGATATCCTCCATTTCCGGACGGTCAGTTGATGACCTGAATAACGGTGAAGACAGAGCGGATGCCCATAATATTCACCGCGCAGTTGTCGCCGGATTGCAAGCCGTTCAGAGCGGCTCCCAGCGGCGAAAGAATGGAAATGCGGTACTTACCGGGGTCGGCATCGGCCGGAGACGTCAGAACCACAGAAAAACGCTCAGCAGACTGCAGCACCACCAGAGAATTCAGGCGAATCGTGCGCTGGTTTTCCGGGCTGCTTTGCCGCACATCGCTATAGGCTTTCAGCAACTGTAAAGGGCTGCGGTAGCTGAAGGCATCCGTGGTGAGCAAATGCTGTTGCAGGCGCTGACCTAATTGCCGCACCGGGTTGGGAATACAGGAAATCATGTTTCTCTCCATAACTGATAACAGACGTTATGTTGCGCCGGAGAGTGAGGTGCTCTCCGGCTCAGTTCTGGAAGGTTCTGGCCTGCGACAGGGGAAGGAGGTGTTTCATATAATGTTATTTCTCAATAGCTGTGAGGCGATCATAGCCCGGAGAAAATAAAAGGCAAGCCTGCCGGGAGGCTTGCTGAATGCCTTCAGGGCAGATGCTTCTGGATGTGGGCAACAAAGCTGTCTTTGCTCAGCTCACCGACAATACGGGCGGATTGCATTTCCTGCTGCTGGTTGAAAAACAGAATGGTTGGCGGGCCGAAGATGGCGTGCTTCTGCATAAAGGCAATCTGTTCGGCGCTGTTATCGGTGACGTCGAGCTGCAGCCAGAGGACGTTCTTCATCATCTGCTGCACGTCGGGCTCGGCAAAGATTTCTTCTTCCATCACTTTGCAGCTGATGCACCAGTCGGCGTACAGATCGAGCATCACCGGTTGCTGGCTGGCAGCAATCCGGCGCTCAATATCGGTAACGGAATCGCTGCGGTAGAAGGCTGAGCTGTGCGCTGTTGTGCTGTTAGTGTTAGCCGCAACCAGACCGCCGCTCAGTGGTTGCAGCGGGTTGCTGTTACCCTGCAGCACGCCAACAAAGGCTATGATGCCGTAGAGTAAAAATACCCAGGCCAGACCCTTAACCAGCCGCTGTATGCCGCTGGCGGCCGGTTCCAGTGCACCCAGGCTGATGCCGTAAAACAGTGCCAGCAGTGCCCACAGCAGCAGGCTGACGCTCTCGGGCAGGATACGGCTCAGCAGCCAGATGGCAACGCCCAGCAGCAGAATGCCAAAGAATGCCTTGATCTGGTTCATCCAGCCGCCGGCCTTAGGCAGGAACGAAGCGCCGGTGGTGCCGAGCACAATCAGTGGTGCGCCCATACCGAGGCCAAGCGCCAGTAATGCGCTGCCTCCCAAAACAGCGTCGCCGGTGGTGCTCAGATAAACCAGCGCACCCGCCAGTGGAGCAGACACACAAGGGGATACCACCAGAGCGGAGAGAACGCCCATGATAAAGACGCTCAGCCACTGACCGCCTTTCTGGTTCTGATTCAGCTGGTTTAGACGATTACGCAGGCCAGAAGGCAGTTGCAGCTCATACAGGCCAAACATGGCCAGTGCCAGCAGCACAAAGAGAACGGCAAACAGAATCAGTACCCAGGGGGTTTGCATCCAGGCCTGAATATTGGCTCCGGCACCCAGCAGGCCTACGGTGAGACCGGCGGCGGCATAGGTCAGCGCCATACCGAGCACGTAGATGGATGACAACATAAAGCCACGGCTGGCGGAGGTATTCTTCTGACCCAGAACAACCGTGGTCAGGATGGGCACCATCGGCAGCACGCAGGGGGTAAAGGTCAGACCAAGACCAAGCAGGAAAAACAGCCCGACCACTGCGCCCCAGGAGCGGTTGCTGAACCAGCTGTCTGCTGCGCCGTTAGTTTGGTTGTTCGCTTTGTAGTTGCCAGTACTGTCTGTGGCAGTGTTGCCTGATGTCGTATCGGAGTTGGCATTGGCTGTTGTGTTTTGTGCAGCCTGGATATCGGCCTGAGTAATGGTCAGGCGAGAGCGCTGTGGCGGATAACACAGGCCGGCGTCGGCACAGCCTTGGTGGTGCAATACCAGTTCACCGGGCTGAAACCGGCTCAGGTCAAAGCGGGTATCCAGCTCACCATAAAATGCAGTGACCAGTCCAAAGGCTTCGTCTTCTTTTTCTTTACCCGGATGCGAGTAGTACACCGGGTCGGCCTTCAGCTCACCCTGCTGGATAAAAATGCGGTGCTTGTAGAGGTAATAGCCATCGGCGGAGTGCCAGCTGGCGTGCAGCTGGCCATTATCGATCAGCGTGGTCAGCGGAAATGCCTGTTCGACCGGCAGAAAGTCCGGCTCGTCGTTACCGGTCAGGCTGTCCAGCAAGCCAGCCTGCGCCGGCAGCCAGAACAGAGAAATACACAAGAGTAACCACTTCGCCACAGATAACCTCCGGGTCATTGTCCGTCTGTCAGGTATTACGCTTCACCGCCAGTAACGCCAGCGCACGCAGGGCCTCTTTGGCCTCTGAATCCGGTAAAAGTTGCAGATGCGCCTGGGCGCGGTCAGCACAGTCGTAGGCTTTCTGACGGGTGTATTCCAGCGAGCCCAGTTCGCGTACGGCATTCAGTACGTCGGCCATATCGTCAAGGCCGCCTTTGCGGATCGCCGAGCGGATCAGGCTGCGCTGTTGTTCGTTACCCTGAGCCATGGCGTGAATCAGCGGCAGGGTTGGCTTGCCTTCGGCCAGATCGTCGCCGACGTTTTTACCCATGGCTTCGGCATCGCCTTCGTAATCCAGCACGTCATCAATCAGCTGGAAAGCCATGCCCAGTTCCTTACCATATTCCTGCATGGCCCGGCTTTGCTCGGGAGTGCATTGCAGCAGAGCGGCGGCAGCATGGGTTGAGGCTTCAAACAGCATTGCCGTTTTGCCATGGATAACATCCATATACTGCGCTTCGCTGGTGTCCGGGTTCTTTACGTTGGTGAGTTGCAGAACCTCACCTTCAGCTATCACGCAGGTGGCATTCGACAGGATGCTCATCGTTGGCAGAGAGCCCAGTTCAACCATCATGGTAAAGGCGCGGCTGTACAGGAAGTCACCGACCAGTACGCTGGGAGCGTTGCCCCATTTGGCATTGGCGGTCGGATTGCCGCGGCGCATGTCCGAGGTATCGACCACGTCATCGTGCAGCAGGGTGGCGGTGTGCAGAAACTCAATCACGGTGGCCAGCTTAACCGCTTGCTCGTTGCACTGGCCGAATGCTTTGGCGGTCATCAGTACCAGTAGCGGGCGAATGCGTTTGCCGCCGCTGCTGACAATGTAGTCGGCGATCTTTTCAACCAGGGGAACGCGCGATGCCAGTTGGGTATGGATCAGGCGATCCACCGCCTGAAATTCGTCGCTGACGACAGCGAGAATATCTTGTATCTGCATGAATTAAGGGCCTTATAAAAAACGGCGCTCGACTCCGGCGGAGCTTGCAGGCAGAACCGGAGCGGCTGAAGGCGTGCAGTGTAGCGATGTACTGGAAGGGCTGACAACGATAGCGGGTGAAAAAGTGCGTTTTTGGCCGCCTGAAACCGGCTTTTCAGCATATTTTTACTTTTTGGCCTGTAATTGCCGTCGCCGCTGGCCGGGAGTTTTCGCTGCTGATGTCAGCCGGATGGCAGGCTTACCGCCCAATAGGATTGTGACTTGCGCGCGTGAATAAGCTGGGGTATAGTCTCGCGCCCCGAAATTCTGCTCCCTGCCATATGGAAACCAGAGCGTTGCCAGTAGAAGCAGGTCGTGAAAGTAGCAGCCAAGTAAGTGCCCGTTTATGGGCTCATGTGGAGATTACAGTATGTACGCTGTAGTAGTAACTGGCGGTAAACAGTACCGTGTTGAAGAAGGCCAGACCCTGAAAGTTGAGAAACTGGAAATCGCTACCGGCGAATCCGTTGCTCTGGAAAAAGTTTTGCTGATCGGTAACGGCGATGACGTTAAGATCGGTGCTCCTGTTGTTGCAGGCGCTAAAGTGACTGCTGAAGTCGTTGCTCATGGTCGTCACAAGAAAGTGAAGATTCTGAAGTTCAAGCGTCGTAAGCACCACATGAAGCAAATGGGCCACCGTCAGTGGTTCACTGAACTGAAAATCACCAGCATCGCTGGCTAATTATCTGAATTAAGTCCGGGGTCCGTGCCGGTTTGCCAAACCGCCGCATCCGCAGTGTTGCAGTGACCCCAAAACAGGAGAAAAGCAATGGCTCACAAAAAGGCTGGTGGTTCTACCCGTAACGGTCGTGATTCCGAGAGTAAACGCCTTGGTGTCAAACTGTTTGGTGGCCAGGCTGCAAAAGCAGGCAGCATCATCGTTCGTCAGCGTGGCACCCGTTTCCACGCTGGTACCAATGTTAAAGTTGGCCGTGACCACACTCTGTTTGCTACTGCAGACGGCGTTGTTACCTTCGAGGTAAAAGGTCCGGAAAACCGTAAGTTTGTAAGTATCGTTCCAGCCGCTTAATCGCTGCACGACTTACCCGAGCGCCCTGGCTGCAAAGTTCACTTTGAAGTCAGGGCGTTTTTGTTTGCATTCAAGAGGATATAAGGCATGAAATTCGTCGACGAGGCGCGAATTACCGTTCAGGCGGGCAAGGGCGGCAATGGCTGTATGAGCTTCCGTCGCGAAAAGTTCATCCCTAAAGGTGGCCCGGACGGTGGTGATGGCGGTGATGGTGGTTCGGTTTTTCTGGAAGCTGATGACGCCATGAACACCCTGATCGATTACCGTTACACGCGTCATTATCAGGCCGAAAACGGTAAGAACGGTTCCAGCCGTAACTGTACCGGTTATAAAGGTGCTGACCTCTATCTGAAAGTTCCGGTCGGCACGACGGCTATTGATGAAGACACCGGTGAAACGCTGGGCGACCTGACCGAACATGGTCAGCTGCTGATGGTTTCCCGTGGCGGCTTCCATGGTCTGGGTAATACCCGTTACAAATCCAGTACCAACCAGGCGCCGACCCAAACCAAGCCGGGTCAGCCGGGCGAATCACGCAACCTCAAGCTGGAGCTGAAAGTGCTCGCTGACGTAGGTCTGCTGGGTTTGCCGAATGCCGGTAAATCGACCTTTATCCGTGCCGTTTCTGCAGCCAAGCCAAAGGTGGCGGATTATCCGTTTACCACGCTGGTGCCGAATCTGGGTGTGGTATCGGTCGAAGCGCACCGTAGCTTTGTGGTGGCGGATATTCCGGGTCTGATTCCTGGGGCCTCTGATGGTGCCGGTCTGGGGACGCGTTTCCTCAAGCATCTGGTGCGTACTCACTTATTGCTGCATATCGTCGACATGGCACCCTTCGATGACTCCGATCCTGCGGAAAACGTACAGGCCATCAGCAACGAGCTGGAGCAGTTTTCTCCTGGTCTGGCGCAGCGTGACCGCTGGCTGGTGCTGAATAAGCTGGATCTGGTGCCGGAAGAAGAACGCGAAGCGCGTTGTCAGGACGTTATCGACCGCCTGCAGTGGCAGGGGCCGGTATACCGTATTGCCGCGATTAACCGCGAGGGTACGTTTAAAATCAGCTGCGACATCATGGAATACATTGAGCAGCGTCGTTTACGTGCCCAGGAAGATGAAGAATTTGCCGAGCAGTTACAGGCAGAGCGTGCACAGGTTGAAGCCGAAGCGCGTGAGCATATCGAGTATCTGCACGAGCGCCGTCGTCAGCAGCGCGAGCTGGATCAGGATGACGATGATGATGACGATTACGACGTGGAAGTTATTTATACCCGCGAATAATCGCGGCTAACCATAACGCTCGAAAGAGCAGTCGCAGAGAGCAACAGGCAGAAAGCAATGACGGCTGTGGAGTGGCAGGAAACCCGGCAGAAGCTGGCGCAACAGAAGCGCTGGGTCATTAAAATCGGCAGCGCGCTGCTGACCAATGATGGCCGTGGTCTGAATCGTGAAGGTATGCAGAGCTGGGTGGATCAGATTGCAGCTTTGCTGCAGCAGGGTCACGAAGTAGTGCTGGTATCATCGGGTTCGGTGGCAGAAGGCATGACCCGTCTGGGCTGGAGTAAGCGTCCGGACGAAGTGCATAAGCTGCAGGCTGCTGCGGCGGTCGGGCAGATGGGGCTGGTGCAGGCCTATGAGACGGCTTTTGCCGGTCACAAGCGCGCTACCGCACAGGTTCTGCTGACCCACGACGATCTCAGTGACCGCAAGCGTTACCTGAATGCCCGCAGTACCCTGCGCACGTTGCTCAGTCTGGGTGTGGTGCCGGTGATCAATGAGAACGACACCGTGGTTACCGACGAAATCAAATTCGGCGATAACGATACCCTTGGTGCGCTGGTTGCCAATCTGGTGGAAGCCGATGTGCTGGTGATTCTGACCGATCAGCTGGGCCTGTTTACCGCTGATCCGCGTTCAAACCCAGGTGCTGAGCTGATTGCCGAAGGCCGCGCCTCAGATCCGCAGTATATGGCGATGGCCGGCGGCGGCGGTGTATTGGGGCGTGGTGGCATGATCACCAAGATCCGTGCGGCCAAACTGGCGGCGCGTTCTGGGGCGGATACTGTGATTGTCGGTGGCCGCATTGATAACGTCATAACCCGTCTGCGGGCCGGTGAAGTGCTGGGTACTATGTTACTGGCTGATAAAGAGCCGGTGGCGGCTCGTAAGCAGTGGATTGCCGGGCATTTACAGACCCATGGTGAACTGGTGCTGGATGCCGGGGCGATTAAAGCCCTGCGCGAAGGTGGCCGCAGTCTGCTGCCGATTGGTGTGGTGGCGGTTGGCGGTAAATTTGAACGTGGCCAGGTGGTGGCCTGTAAAGACGAGCAGGGCAATCTGGTGGCTAAAGGTCTGGTCAATTACAACCAGTCTGATGCGCAGAAAATTGTGCGCACACCGACTGCGCAGCTGGAGCAGGCTCTGGGGTATATTGCCGAGCCGGAGATTATTCACCGCGATAATCTGGTAGTCTTGTAACTTTGGTGCAGCACTTGGGCTGTGCGTTAAGTAAAAGTAAGAATAAGCAGAGGAATAACATGATCGAGGCCGTAAACGTAGCCGGTATTAACGTCAGTAATGACGCGCCTTTCACTTTGTTTGGCGGCATGAATGTGCTGGAAAGCCGTGACCTGGCAATGCAGATCTGTGAACACTACGTAAAAGTAACGGAAAAGCTTGGTATTCCGTATGTGTTCAAAGCATCTTTTGACAAGGCTAACCGCTCCTCGATCAATTCCTACCGTGGTCCGGGCATGGAAGAAGGTCTGAAGATTTTTGAAGAAATCAAAAAGACCTTTAACGTACCGCTGATCACCGATGTACACGAACCTTATCAGGCCGCACCTGTGGCTGAAGTGGTGGATGTTATCCAGCTGCCTGCGTTTCTTGCGCGTCAGACCGATCTGGTGGTGGCTATGGCCAAAACCGGTGCGGCCATTAACGTGAAGAAGCCGCAGTTCCTGGCGCCGCATGAAATGCGCCATATCATCAAGAAGTTTGCTGAAGCCGGTAATGAGCGCGTCATGTTATGTGAGCGTGGTTCCAGCTTTGGTTATAACAACCTGGTGGTGGATATGCTGGGTATGGACGATATGAAGACCATGGCGCCGGTTATTTTCGACGCCACGCACGCGTTGCAGCGTCCTGGTGGTCGTGCCGATTCTGCCGATGGACGCCGTCAGCAGGCGTTCCAGCTGGCACGTTCCGGTATGGCTCTGGGGATTGCTGGTCTGTTTCTGGAGGCGCATCCGAATCCGGCTGAAGCCAAGTGTGACGGCCCTTGTGCCTTACCGCTGGACAAGCTGGAAGTGTATCTGGAGCAGATGAAAGCCGTGGATTCGCTGGTGAAGTCTTTTGCAAAAGTGATCATCGACTGATCATTAAGGGAAGGGACTGCTTTTTAAGCGGTGCCCTTGTTGACACTGGGGCGGGATGTCTGGATAATCCCGGCCCTCTTAGATTTGATTGATAAACCAATTTTGAGGAGCCGACTGTGGCAAATTCCGCTGGTTCTCGTAAACGCGCCCGTCAGGCTATCAAACGTCGTGCTCGTACTGTAGCTCTGCGCTCAATGGTGCGTACTTACATTAAGAAAGTACACGCTGCTGTTGCGACTAACGACTATGACCAAGCCCAGGCTGCGTTTACTAAGACTCAACCTTACATCGACAAAATGGTGAACAAAGGTATTCTGCACAAGAATACTGCTGGACGTATCAAGAGTCGTCTGAATGCTAAGGTTTTCGCACTGAAAGGTTAATCTCTGATTAACGTTCCGGTTCGGACGAAAAACCCGCTTTTGCGGGTTTTTTTGTTTCTGTCGTTTGCTGCGCGGATATGGCCAGGCCCGGCTGACTTTCCTGCAGGCTTTCCTACAGACTTTCCGGTGTAGCTGCGTATGATACGCGCAGGTAAATGGAGACTCGTATGACGCAACCGCAAGACCCTACTCCCGCCGAACAGAAGCCAGCCGGTAAAGGTCTGGGCCTGCTGCGTTCGTCGTCGATTGTCAGCCTGATGACGCTGCTCAGCCGGGTGCTGGGGCTGATCCGTGATGTGGTAGTGGCGCAGTATTTTGGTGCCCGCGCCGATGCTTTCTTTGTTGCCTTCAAAATTCCCAATTTCTTCCGCCGTCTGTTTGCCGAAGGGGCTTTCTCCGTCGCTTTTGTGCCGGTGCTGAGCGAATACCGCCGCCTGCGGCCGCTGGAAGAAGTGCAGCTGCTGATTGCCCGTACTTCCGGTGTGCTGGGAACGGCACTGCTGGCGGTGACACTGCTGGCGCTGTTGTTTGCCGATTATCTGCCCTGGATTTTTGCGCCGGGCTTCCGTAATGATCCGGAAAAATTTGCTTTAACCGCCGATCTGCTGCGTATCACCTTTCCTTATCTGTTGTTTATTTCGCTGACGGCCTTTGCTTCCAGCGTACTGAACAGTTACGGCCGTTTCGCGGTGCCGGCGTTTACTCCGGTGTTGCTGAATCTGTGCATGATTTTCGCCACGCTGGTGATGACCGACTGGTTTGAAGAGCCGTTGTTTGCGCTGGCCTGGGGCGTGTGCCTGGCTGGGCTGGTGCAGCTGGTGTTTCAGTTGCCGTTTGTGGCGCGGCTGGGGCTGCTGGTGCGCCCGCAATATCAGCCCAAAGATGAAGGCGTTAAGCGTATCGGCAGTCTGATGGTGCCGGCGCTGTTTGGTGTATCGGTCAGTCAGATCAATCTGCTGCTGGATACTCTGCTGGCGTCTTTTCTGGAAAGCGGCTCGGTGAGTTGGCTGTATTACTCCGACCGCCTGAACAACCTGCCGCTGGGTGTTTTTGCTATCGCTATCGGCGTGGTGATTCTGCCGGCGTTGTCGGGCCGTCATGCCGCGGATGAAAAGGACAGCTTTTCCCGTACCCTCGACTGGGCGGTACGTATGGTGTTTCTGATTGCCCTGCCGGCAGCGCTGGCGCTGGTGCTGCTGGCGACGCCGCTGATGTCGACCATCTTCTTCCATGGCGAAGTGACGGCCTACGATGTCGGCAAGATGAGCCTGAGCCTGCAAGCTTACGGCAGTGGTTTGCTGGCCTTTATGATGATTAAGGTGCTGGCGCCGGGCTATTACGCCCGTCAGGATACGAAAACCCCGGTAAAAATCGGTATTCAGGCGATGGTGGTGAATATGGTGCTGAACCTGATTCTGGTTTTCCCGTTCGCTCATGCGGGTCTGGCGCTGGCGACCTCGCTGTCGGCCTATTTTAACGTGTATATGCTGTACCGCGGCCTGCGAAAGCAGGGGGTCTATCAGCCGCAGGCCGGATGGTGGTCTTTTGCCGGCAAGTTAGCGCTGGCTAATGGCGCTTTGGCGGCACTTATGTGGTGGCTGATGGGGCCGGCGCAGAGCTGGCTGGAATGGTCGCCTTCACTGCGTGCCGGCTGGATGGCGCTGATCGTTGTCTCCGGCATTGCTCTGTATTTTTCTTTGCTGATTGCAGCAGGCCTGCGTTTGCGTCACCTGCGTGGCGAAGTGTTCTGAAATCACAGGGCTGGCCAAATGGCTGTTCCCTGAGCAGTCATTTGGCTATAATCCGGCCCTTTGTATTCGGCGGGTAGTGGTTGTAGATGCGCTTATTGCGTGGGCTTCATAACATTCCGGAAGACTTCAGCGGTTGTGCGGTTACGATCGGTAATTTCGATGGCCTGCATCTTGGCCATCAGGGGATTCTGCGGGCGCTTAAAGCGGTCGCGCAGCAACACTCGGTGCCAACCCTGGTGATGTTATTCGAGCCCCAGCCGAAGGAGTTTTTTGCGCCTCAGGTGGCACCGCCACGTCTGGCTAATCTGCGTGAGAAACTGCAGGATCTGGCCGCTCAGGGCGTGGATTATGTGCTGTGCCTGCCATTTAATCAGACACTGCGCTCTATGCCGGCGGATGCCTTTATCCGCGATATTCTGATTTCTGCCTTAGGCGTTAAGCACCTCATCGTCGGCGATGATTTCCGTTTTGGCTGTGACCGCAGCGGTGATTATCAGGCGCTGGCCCTGGCCGGCAAAGAACATGGCTTTTGTGTGCAGGATACTTCCACCTTTGAGGTGGACGGCGAGCGGGTCAGCAGTACCCGCATACGCAGCGAGCTGGCCGCGAATAATCTGGCGCGTGTCGCGCATCTGCTGGGACACCCTTACCGCATGTCGGGCCGTGTCGCCTTTGGCCGTCAGCTGGGCCGTATGCTGGATACGCCAACGGCCAATGTGATGGTGCGGCGCAGTAAATTACCGCTCAGTGGTGTATTTGCGGTGTGCACTATTGATGAGGCTACAGGGCAGAAATATCAGGGCGTGGCCAATTGCGGCGTTAAGCCCACCGTCAGCGGAGAGCCGGAACCTTCGCTGGAAGTACACCTGCTGGATTTTCAGGGCGATCTCTACCACCGCCATTTAACGGTGGAGTTTTTACATAAAATCCGTGAAGAACAGAAATTTTCTGGTCTGGATGAACTAAAGCAGGCCATTGCGGCCGATAAAACAGCGGCCAGACATTATTTTGCCGCCTTGCCTGATTCATCCCGATTTTGAACCGAATTCAGACTTTCAGAAAAGTGACGCAGCTATGAACGATAAAGTGGAAAGCCAATATAAAGCGACGCTGAATTTGCCCGATACCGACTTCCCGATGCGCGGAAATCTGGCACAGCGTGAACCGGAAATGCTCGCCCGTTGGGAGCAGATTGGCCTGTACCAGAAAATTCGTGAAGCCCGTGCCGGCCGTGATCAGTTTATTCTGCACGATGGCCCGCCGTACGCGAACGGCAAGATTCACCTGGGTCACTCCATTAATAAAATCGTAAAAGACATCATCGTTAAGTCGCAGACGCTCAGCGGTAAGGACTCACCTTACGTACCAGGCTGGGACTGTCACGGTCTGCCGATTGAATTAAAAGTGGAAGAAAAAGTCGGCAAGGTTGGCGTGAATGTCAGCGCCAGTGAATTCCGTAAGCATTGCCGTGAATATGCGATGGAGCAGGTGAATGGCCAGCGCGCCGATTTCAAACGCCTGATGGTACTGGGGGACTGGGAAAACCCGTACCTGACCATGGATTTTAAATTCGAAGCCGACATCATCCGTACGCTGGGTAAAATCATCGATAACGGCCATCTGCACAAAGGCTTTAAACCGGTTAACTGGTGCTCTGACTGTGGTTCTGCACTGGCCGAAGCTGAGGTGGAATATCAGGATAAACAATCCATCGCTATCGATGTGAAATTCGCCTTTGCGGACAGCACTGCATTGCTGCAGGCTTTTGCTGCTGATGAATCTCTGGCGGCAAAAACGATCAGTATTGTGATCTGGACCACCACACCATGGACGCTGCCGGCTAACGAAGCCGTATCTGTACACCCGACGCTGGAATACTCGCTGGTATTGCTGAAAGAACAGGATGAAATTCTGCTGCTGGCCGCCGATCTGGTGAACGATGCCATGCAGCGCTACGGTATCGCGGCTGATGGTTTTGAAGTGATAGCCACGGCTAAAGGTTCGGTTTTTGGCCAGTTGGATGGGCAAGCAACAGCACCTTTCGTTGTACAACACCCGTTTATGCCCGCGGCAGACGGCGGTGCGAAATATGTGCCTGTCATTACCGGTGATCACGTAACAGCAGAGTCCGGTACCGGAGCGGTGCATACCGCACCTATGCACGGTGCGGACGACTTTGTGGTGTCTAAACGTTTTGACGTTAAATCTGACGATATGCTGGTTGATGGCGCCGGTAACTTTATCAGCAACGCGGCTCTGGATGCGCTGGAGCTGGCAGGATTAAGTACCGCCGATAAAGGTAATTTCCGTGTGCTGGGGTTATTGGCAGAAAAAGGCGCATTGCTGAAAAAAGCGAAAATTACTCATAGCTATCCGCATTGCTGGCGTCATAAAACGCCGATTATTTTCCGCGCCACGCCGCAGTGGTTTATCAGTATGAATCAGGCCGGATTGCTGGAAAAAGCCCTGCATGAAGTGAATGAAAATATCGAGTGGAAGCCAAGCTGGGGTCAGGCGCGTATCGAAAGCATGATGACCGACCGCCCTGACTGGTGTATTTCCCGTCAGCGTACCTGGGGTGTGCCGATTGCGTTATTTGTGCATAAAGAAACCAGTGCACTGCATCCGGATTCTGCGGCCTTGATTGAAAAAGTGGCCCTGAAAGTTGAAGAAAAAGGTATTGATGCCTGGTTTGAACTCGAAGCCGCTGAGCTGTTAGGCGCTGACGCCGAACACTATGTAAAAGTCACCGATACGCTGGATGTATGGTTTGATTCCGGTGTATCCCACAGCGCGGTTTTGCGTCAGCGTAAAGGATTGCGGGCACCGGCTGATCTTTATATGGAAGGTTCAGACCAGCATCGTGGCTGGTTCCAGAGCTCCTTGCTGACCAGTGTCGCCGCGTACGGTGAAGCACCTTATAAAAGTGTGCTGACGCACGGTTTTACGGTCGACAGTAATGGCCACAAAATGTCCAAGTCGCTGGGCAATACGATCGAGCCTGCCGAGGTTATTAAACAGTACGGGGGCGATATTCTGCGTTGGTGGGTTGGTGATGTTGATTACACCGGTGAAATTACGGTGTCTCAGGACATTTTCAAGCGCAGTGCGGATTCATACCGTCGTGTACGTAATACCTGTCGTTTCCTGCTGGCCAATATTAATGGCTTTAACCCGCAGACCGATATGGTTGCCGGAAATGAACTGCTGCCGCTGGATGCCTGGATGGTGAATTATACCCGCCAGTTGCAGGACAAGGTTATTGGTTACTACCACAACTATGACTTTAAAGGCCTGACCAAAACACTGATGAATTTCTGTGTGACGGAGCTGGGTGGTTTCTATCTTGATGTGATTAAAGACCGTCAGTACACCTGTAAAGCCGATGGTCTGCCACGCCGTAGTGCGCAGACGGCTCTGTACCACGTGCTGGAAGCGATGAGTCGCTGGATTGCTCCGATTCTGTCATTTACCGCAGAAGAGATCTGGAGCTGTCTGGCCGGTGAGCGCGAGGAATCGGTAATGCTGGCCGAATGGTACAACGCTTTCCCTGACACCGGAGCCAGCACCTTTGATGATGCGTTCTGGGCCGATATTATCGCCGCCAAAATTGCCGTGAACGGTGTGTTGGAAAAAGCCCGTACCGATAAAATCATTGGTGCCAGCCTGAGTGCCGAAGTAGAAATTTACGCGCAGCCTGAACTGAAAGCTCAGCTGGAAAAACTGGGTGATGAACTGCGTTTCGTGCTCATTACTTCCGGTGTTCAGGTATTGGATTTCAATGCTGCAGCCGGTGTTGAAACCGAGCTGACAGGTTTGCGTGTGCAGGTTAAAGCGTCTGCACATGACAAATGTGAGCGCTGCTGGCACCACAGCGATGATATTGGTCAGAATGTTCAGCATCCGACGCTGTGCGGCCGTTGTGTGGAAAACGTGGAGGGCGATGGCGAAGTCCGTCGTTTTGCATAAATGCCGAATTCTCAGCAGTCCCGCTCAGCATTAATCTGGCTCTGGTTGGCACTGGCGGTATTCGTACTGGATATCGCCACCAAACAGCTGGCCGAAATGATGCTGACGTATGGCCGTCCGGTATATTTATTGCCCGTACTGGATTTTACCCTGCTGTATAACCGTGGGGCGGCCTTCAGTTTTCTCGCTGATGAGTCTGGCTGGCAGCGCTGGTTTTTTACCGCTGTTTCACTTGGCGTGAGTGTCATGCTGATTGTCTGGCTGAAACGTTTGCCGCGTACACAAATCTGGATGCCGGTTGCGCTGGCGCTGATTTTAGGCGGTGCTTTGGGCAATTTATTTGATCGCCTGGTGTATGGTCATGTGATCGATTTTATTTCCGTACATTGGGATCGTTCGTATTTTCCGGCTTTTAATCTGGCTGACTCGGCAATTACCGTCGGTGCTGTGATGATGGCATTGGATGTTGTGCGCGAGACCTGGCAGGAACGTCGTCAGGCTTCCTGAAATATAGTTTTTATTGAGTAGTTATTATGTCCGTCGGAATCATTGCAGCAGACAGTAAAATCACAATGCACTTTGCATTGAAAATCGACGATGAGCAGATTGTTGATTCAACCTTTGAACGTAGCCCGGTTAACTTTGTTTTGGGCGATGGCAATCTGTTGCCAGGTTTCGAGGAGTATTTACTGGGACTGGCAACCGGCGATCATAAGACTTTCAGCGTGCCGCCGGAAAAAGCCTTTGGTCAGCCGAATCCGCAGAATATGCAGGAAATGAAGCGCAACAGCTTCCCTGTTGATATGCCGGTTGCACCGGGCTTAATGGTCTCTTTTGCTGACGCTCAGGGAGCAGAGCTGCCGGGCGTTATCAGCAAAGTGGAAGGCGATTGGGTAACTGTTGATTTCAACCACCCGCTGGCGGGTAAAACCCTGCAGTTTGAAGTGCAGATTCTTGAGGTTCAGAATGCAGATTAAACTCGCTAATCCACGGGGTTTTTGTGCTGGTGTTGATCGCGCTATCGACATTGTTAACCGTGCGCTCGATTTATTTGAACCACCGATTTATGTGCGCCATGAAGTGGTGCATAACAAATTTGTGGTGAATGGCCTGCGCGAACGTGGTGCTATTTTTGTCGATGAACTGGATGAGGTGCCGGATAACAGCATTGTTATTTTTTCTGCCCATGGTGTGTCTCAGGCGGTACGAAAAACCGCAGAAGATCGTGGCTTGCGCGTATTTGATGCGACCTGTCCATTAGTGACCAAGGTACATCTGGAAGTCAGCCGCTACAGCGCCGATGGCAGTGAGTGCATTCTGATTGGCCATAAAGGTCATCCGGAAGTTGAAGGCACAATGGGGCAGTATGATTATGCTCAGGGCGGACATATTTATCTGGTCGAAGACGAAGAAGATGTGGAAGCACTGTCGGTAAATAATCCGGACAGATTGTCGTATGTAACGCAGACGACGCTGTCTATGGATGACACCGCGCGTGTAATTGATGCTCTGCGGGTAAAATTCCCCAATATTCAGGGGCCGCGTAAAGATGATATCTGTTACGCCACGCAAAACCGTCAGGATGCAGTGAAAAATCTGGCCGCCGATTGTGATTTGTTACTGGTTGTCGGCTCACCGAACAGCTCCAACTCGAACCGTTTACGTGAGCTGGGTGAGCGTATGGGAGCGAAAGCTTACCTGATTGATAACGCCGCAGAAATCCAACCGCAGTGGCTGGAAGATGTGAAGGCCGTTGGTATTACCGCAGGAGCGTCAGCTCCGGAAGTACTGGTGCGTGAAGTGGTTAACAAGCTGGTTGCTCTGGGCGGAGAAGCCCCGCAGGAAATGCAGGGCCGCCCGGAAAATGTGGTGTTTTCGTTGCCGAAAGAGTTGCGGCTGAATACCGTCGATTAGAGGTCTACTTCAGTAGACCCAAGCTTTTTAACCTGCTTACCTGTGGTATTGAAAATTAAAATACCATCTTTCTCTTGGCTATTTCCCTGAGGGGGAGTAGCTACCAGTTGCACGCACTGAGTGTATGGCATGGCTCCACATTTCTCGACGGTGATTTTGTAATAACCTTTAGGGGTTGTATATGAAGTGCTTCCCATGCCGAGTTTGGTCAAGGAATCGGCATAGGTCATATTGTCAGCATAATAACGCTCTTGGGCACTCAAGATAGCATGTATGCTTTCTATGCCATCACTGCGGTTGCTGCGCATAGAATAATTTTGGTATGAAGGTATAGCTGCGGATGCCAGAATTGCGACGATCGCCAGCGTTACCATCAGTTCAAGTATTGTAATACCTTTGCTGTTTATTAAAGTATTCATCACATTCTCTTTGTATTTGGAAACCAAACTGTACCGTTTTGTACGTAGCGTGCAATAGTGTCGGTATAGGGAGCTGTTGTTGAATCCAGTAAACCAAATACCCGGGTATCGTTTGGCAGGGTATTATTTTCATTGAACTCCCGAGTAAGAATCGCTAATCGCACGGCGGTAACAGCTGACCAGTCGGCGACTTTATCCGCAGAAACAAAATTGACAACACTGCCGCTTCCGGATCCATCACTTACGCCAACCAGTAGTTGTATACTTTCAACGCCATTAGCGATAGTTTGTGCGCTGCCTTGTCTAATACCACCTTCATCATAAGTTGCACAGCGGAATTGATAATCGTTTGATAGATCGGTATCACCGGTATTGGGCTCTACCCAATAAACATCGATCACTGGCGTCATATTATCGGTAATGGAGGTAGCCAGGGCTTCACCTCCACAGGTTTGCAAATCCTTTTGAGAGGCTGTTAAGCCACCGGTTGAGCGGCGAATCGCTAAGCGATCACCACCTGTATTGTTGCTTGATGTTTCAAAAGTACAATGCGCAGAATTGGCTGGGGGAACCGCGGCGGTTGTACATAACTCCGCGAGTGGTGCAACGCTGATGCTTGACTGGTAATCACTGTTATAGCCTGCAGTTGCGATTTCTTTATCAAGCCAGGCCATTACTAATCGTCCGGTTTCCTGTGCCTGTGACAAACCTTCTGCTGTCGACGCTGTACGGGCACTGGTGATCATAATGTTCATAATGAAATAGGAAATAACAACGCTCAGCGCAGCGGCAAGCATCAACTCAATTAATGTCATCCCGGATTGACGAGCTCTGTTCATAGCTGTACCTGCCGTGTAATTGTGGCTGTTCGATCTGTAGTGCCTTCATTTGAAAAATACAGTGTGTTCCCGCCAGCATCTTTTCCCGATGTCCTGACATCCCAGGTCAGAGAAAGTGTAGCCTGCTTATTGGCAGCATTTACCGTGATTGACAATCTTGGGTTGCTGATAAAATCAGCATAAGATTGGCGAACAATTTCCCCGTTAATTGTATTACCTTTTGTGCAGGCAACATCCCATAAATCAAAAGCAGCCACCTCGGTAGCCGTGCAGATCGCGGCATCTTTCTTACTGCCTTTCTCGTCGTAATCCGCGCATCGGGTTGGCACATTGCCACAGGCGTAAACACCATTGGTGTTGTAGTTGACAAGAGCTGTGCTGTTTGAATTTATACGACTTGCCAGATCTTCAAGCATCCATACTGCTTGTGAGCGATTACCGGAATCCTGGGCTGCTCTGTTAGATTGCAACTGCAATGCACTGATACCTAATAAACCAGTTGTGGTTATTGCCAGCGTAACCATCACTTCAATCATAGTGATACCGCTTTGTTTCCTCAGCATTTTGCTACTCCTGTCAGAATGACCTGGCCGATGCGATTGACAAGGAGTGTTCTTTTCCTCTGGCCAGAACACTCTGGAACCGAAATGGATATTGTCGCATCAGCGTTGGTTCGTCCTTTAGGGTCGAAAATTAATGGACTTCCGGTTTTTAATGTGACGCTGGATAACGTATTGGCAGCCAGGCTCAGCTTTCTTTCTCTAAGGACTGTATTCGTACTGACATCCGTGACTTTCCATCCGCCCTTCCAGCTGTCTACAGGTTCAAAGCTTACAGATTGTCCTGTTGTAGAGGATTGGCTTCTTGCATAGCGTAAATCGAGCTCTAAGTCTCTGTACAGGCGATCAGCAAGACTATTAGCTGACATGCTTTGCATTGCAGGCAGTGCAGCCATGAGGAGTATGGCTGCAATAGCAATGACTATCATCATTTCAACCAGCGTGAAGCCTTTTCGCGTACCGCTTTTCATTGATCAGTTTTCCTTCCAATAAGTCTGCTGGAAAGCATTGAAGTCGCCACTTACCGGGGTAATTTCTGTACCAATAGCAATCACTGGTTCAGATGGTTTCTTGGTTGCTGGGTCGGCAGGAGGAAAAACCAGAATAGGTTTAGGCACAATACCGCCCTGATTCAAGTCAGTAGTGGTGACTTTTCGTTCAGTTGTTTGTGGGCTGCTTAAAGGCTCAATTTTAATCAAACTGGCCTGACCAGTATCTGGTTCACAACCGATGTTCACCGTTGAATCAGATGGCCGGAATGTTGGAATATAAATTACATTATTAACCGTGAGTGTTGTACTTAACACCTTCTCTCCGGATCTGGTCAGTTCGTAGTAAAAGCCATTACGTATTTGGCTGTAACTTGCACTGGAGAAATTTTTGTAATTCGCCAGATCAGTAACAGATTTTTTACTGTAACCGCTGGTCGGAACACTGGTGGTATTAAAGTCATTAATTACAAAAATCTTGTCCTTAACGCTGGTGCTCAGTGGGCCTGCGCGGAAACCAGAGCCTATCGCGATTTGATAGCGCCCCTCTTTTTTGGCAATAACATTGGTTGGGTCGCTTGGATCGACGGTTTCAAACAGGCCGTAGTCGGTATAAACCACATCCGGTTGGGTATAGAAGCGAATGTTGCCGGATTCTGTGCCATCATTAAAATCGGCAATTATCCCGCCGGTCGCAAAGTTATTGGCGCTGGTATTGCTACTGTCAATATCGAACCGCCAGATTCGGCCACCCACATCGGCCGCATAGATTAAATCAACCGTTCCATTGCCATCGTTATCAACCAGTGTAAGGTCTCCGGCAAAGCTGGACTTCATATCGCTTAGACTTAAACCCTGACTGTTGGTTGAACGGCCAGTTGCTTTCCAGAGCAAATCAAACGCTTTACCGTTACTGTCAGTGGTCGCTTTAACCATATAAATAGCATTGCCCTTATCATGGGTGATACGGGTTTTGGCATTATCTTCGTCTGTATCGTAGCCACCGCCAAAGAAGAAGACCGGTGTTTTTATACCTTTCCACATGACCGTAGCAGAAGTCATCTTGGACCAGGTCTGGCCAAGTTCCTCAAATCCGGAATCACCACTATTTATCTGACTGACAAGTTTCGGGGCGGTTTTCTTTGAGATGTCGAGCAGGTAGTAGCTGGATCCACCGCGGCGCATACCTGCGGCCAGATAAGCCGTTTCACCACTTTCAATAACACGGTTGGCGTTAGTGTCGAGGTGAGACAAGCTAAGAGGCCCATCTAATCCGTAAGCTTTCAGATATTTACTGATACCTTTTTGGTAAACGGCGAGATTCGGAAGAAGTTCTTTAGGAATATATGCCCAGTATTCTCCAGGAGTGTTTTCATCCGGATTGATAGCTTGCAGATATCCAGCATTATTGCCGCTGAACAGAACATCAGTCAGAGTATCGCCTTCTTTATAGGTTACCAGTATTGGGTTTCCATGCAGAGGATCGGCCATACTGCCTCGGGCCGTTGTTAATGGGTCGGTTGCCGTTGGATCAAGCCCTTGTGCCCACTGAAGAATCTCTGTTCTGTCTGCGGAGGTTAGGGTCATTGTACTGGGCAGTAATCCGGACAGCATACTGGTAGAAATGTTACTTTCATTAACTAAATCAGTAATGTCACCCGTACCACTTAGTTTTGTTATAACTTTCCTGCCAGCAGGCAGATGCTTTGCAATACCTCCACTGGTTACTTTGGATCCATCAGGATCACCGATAGTCCAATAACTTTTGGCGGTATCTTTGAAGAAGCCAGTAGATGAATCAATGGCTGGGTCACCGTTTACATCAAGAATTTGTCCGGATGAATTCATGCGGTAGCGTTTAATATTTCCAGACCACCCGGGGCGTTCGGATGGCTTAAATACGGAGTAATATAACTCGTCTCTGTGCTCAAGACTGTTGAAGGCATTTACTGCAACAACTGGCGCTGCAAAGTTGCCTGCTGAATCGGAAATGGATCTGAAGATTAGATCAAGCGCTTTTGCAAGCTTATCTTCATCATCAGCTTTTTGGTAAATACCGTTTCCATGCTCAGCCATCTTTTTGAGCATGGTATTGGCAGCATCATTAACATTAAAGCCACCTACAGTATGAACATAAATCGGCTGATCAGTTTCCTTGGCATTAGGGTCATTAACGCCCGTCAGTTTGCTGTCTGTGAAATGGTCAGTATGTTGCAGCCAATAAGCCAGTTCTTCTGCACATCCACCGCTGCCACTACAATCTTTATCAAGATCGGATGGCAGATTGGACATGTTTTTAATCAAGCCATTGATCGTATCGTTGACGCCTTGGTCACTCGACGGCAAGCCATCTGTAAATAGTACAATGTGGTTTGATTGGCAAGTGTCGGTAACAGGTGATATATAATTGCCACCAGAGATAATACTTGATGGGCTGTTAGGTAGACGATTGTTTACAGTGTCATAATCATGCCCGTACTGATATGAGTATTTAACACATACCCGATCTCCCCATTTCCACTTCCATTGACTACAATATTCTGTATATCTTGCGGTTGCTCTTTCATAACTGCTACCTGATGCAAGATTGCCATACACAGGTTGTTTGCCTAAAAGAAATAAAGCTGCTTCATATACACTCTCCGTCATCGGCGTACCGCCTGCACCATGAAGGGAATCAATTGCGCTGGTAACTAAATTAAAATTAGTTGCTTTCGATATGTCCAGTGCCGGAGTTAATAAATAGCCGCCTTCTGCTGTTGTTCCCCCATCACCTTTCATATCTGTGAAGCGGAGAATGGTAAGGTTTACTCCTTTGCCCTCCGCATACAAGTTTTGAATGGCTTTCTTTGAGGCTTGCTTTGTTATATCGAGTCTCGACTTCTTTCCAGTAGCGGCTGGAACGTCACCATCAGTATCGCCAATCATACTGCCGGAAGTATCGAAAACAAATACCACATTAGGGTTAATGCGCCCATTGGTACTGCGATAAATTTCAGTATCGTCGGCATAGACAAAGCGGCCACTGAATAGTCCAAAAGCAATAAGAGACAACCAATAAAGTTTCATGGTTTCTTACCTCGGGTTGGTAAAAATTCGGGATTAATAAAAAGAGTTACAAGAATCATTGGCCAGTTCCTCCGGGAATCAGGCGGCGTACGCCAATTTCCTGAGATTCACTGATTGCACCATTTGTACTGACGGTAGAAACATTGAGCGCCGCGTGCATTACCGAGCAGCCATTACCGCAGCCTCCTTTGCCTTTCAGGTAAAAGCTTGTTCCCGGAGGAACGGGGAGATTACGGGCACTGGCCGTTATGCCACCAGTGGAAATACTCTTGCTGTTGAACGAAGGCTGAGTGAGACTGGCCTTGAATTCGGTAAAGGGATTGAATGAGGTATTGGTCGCAGGGTCAGCCAGGGAGGCTTTGTAGAGACTTTCAGCTTTGATCAGTATGTCGTTTTGCAGTGCGCCATTATTTTCCATTTGATCATACAGATAGTTCAGTGTGCCTAATGTAGCGTTGGTAATCTCCTGCTGATGCTGCAGATTACTGATCATCCGGATCTGAACCGTGGATCGCTGCATAGCGACCATCGCACCGAGAGTGATGGCAGTCAGAACGGCGAGGCTGACCAGAAGTGCGGAGCCTTTTTGATGACGGAATCGTGAGTTCATATCTGTATCCGGTGGTCGGAGTAAGGGAAACGTCTGAGTGTACTTTAGGCAGTTCTGCTGTTGTGGAGAACCCCCGCAAGACAAGCGGTCATAGTAGATAGACCAGTGGTTATCAGACTGAGACTCAGTTCACGATCAATTCAGCGACATGGCACATTTTGGCCAGATGCAGTCTCTTCTATGCCATCTGCGTCTGTATCGAGACCACGCCGGATACGTCCCATTCTGGAGATTATGAATGCAGCTCCGATAGGTTTACTTCCGGGAAAACAATAGCCTAAAGATCCGTTGTGGAATCCGGAAAATCCCCGGGGGTCAAAGCTGATAGAGCTGCCGGTATAGCTTCTGAAATCGTTACCAGCCCGGGTTGGCTCCAGCTGCTGTAGCAGGTGTTCGCCACTGTCCAGCTGGTTATTCTCATTCGGGTCGAGAAATATACTGAGTTCTGTATTCCAGTCCTGGCCGCAGCGCTTGCTGCTGTCGAGAGGGCACATTGTTGTTCGTTGCAGATTATTGATTGCACTTGCGCGTGTATAGCTGACTGCCTGTTGTAGTTCAGATATGCGTTGTCCGGCAGTCAGGCGTTCTGTAAACCGGTTAAAGGCAGGCATGCCGACAAAGAGAAGCAGGCTTGCAATAAGGGTTGTTGTTATCAGTTCAACAAGCGTAAAGGCTTTGATGTGTTGATTGGTATGCATAGTAACTCCTGAGTCCGTTCGGGAGATGAGTGTTGCCGGCGCCTGTCCATGGCGCCGCTTTCAATACTCTAGTGTCCGCTATGCTGGTGTCACTCAGACCTGAGGCTGAAATTTTGTTTTTCGGTTCAGTCTCAGGCCTGATTTCAGAGCTGCTTTAACGATCCGGAAATTTAATCTATCTCCAGTTTTTTACAGCGGTAACGCAGCGCGCGGAAGCTGATGCCGAGCTTTTCGGCGGCGGCGGTTTTGTTCCAGCGCGTGGCTTCCAGCGCCTGGGTGATGGCGCGGCGCTCAATGTTCTCGAGGTAGGCTTCGAGGTTGTTGGTTTCAATACGCGGATTGCTGCTGTCTGGCTCTTCGCTGATCGGTTTGCTCAGGCTCAGGTCACTGAGGCCGATGCTGTCACCTTCGGCAAGGGTGACGGCACGCTGCAGGATATTTTCCAGCTCACGTACGTTCCCCGGATAGTGGTAGGCCAGCAGTGCCTGCTGTGCGTTTTCTTCCAGCATAATCTCCGGCATGCCCCATTCCTGAGAATATTTACGGATGAAATGCCGGATCAGCATTGGAATATCTTCTGCCCGGTCGGCCAGACGCGGTACGTTAATCTGGATCACGTTAAGACGGAAATATAAGTCCTTACGGAATTCTTCGGCTTTGACCAGTGCTCCAAGGTCTTTGTGGCTGGCGCAGAGTATGCGCACATCGACCGGTGTTTCAAATTCGGAACCAACGCTGCGCACCGCTTTTTCCTGAATTACGCGCAGCAGTTTGGCCTGCATATCAAGTGGCAGTTCGGCGACTTCATCAAGGAACAGGGTGCCGCCATTGGCTGCGCGGAAAAAACCGGCCTTTTCGCTGCTGGCGCCGGTAAAACTGCCTTTGGCGTGACCGAAGAATTCGCTCTCCATTAAATCACGTGGGATGGCTCCGCAGTTTACCGCAACGAACGGCTGCTCCATGCGGGCGCTTTGGTGATGAATCAAACGTGCTACCAGTTCTTTACCGGTGCCGGACTCTCCGAATATAAATACCGGTGCCTGGGTGCGGGCCACTTTGAATATTTTTTCTTTCAGCGTGCGCATGCCGTCTGATTGGCCAAGCAGGCCGTCGGCAGAAGGCAGGTTTTCAATATTGGCCGGCACCTTGGTCAGCTGCAGGGCAGCTTTGACCAGTTCACGCAGGCGGTCGGTATCC
Source organism: Thalassolituus sp. UBA2009 (assembly GCF_002335285.1). Lineage (NCBI taxonomy): Bacteria > Pseudomonadati > Pseudomonadota > Gammaproteobacteria > Oceanospirillales > Oceanospirillaceae > Thalassolituus > Thalassolituus sp. UBA2009. Next base: position 9,472 of record NZ_DDCJ01000158.1, on the reverse strand, counting down.
AGTGGTTTGGCCACCACATCGAAGGCGCCGGCTTTCAGCGCGTTGACGGCGAGTTCCATATTGCCGTAAGCGGTGATCATGGCGACCGGCATGTCCGGATGGCGGGTGTTACACAGCTGAATCAGATCCAGGCCGTTACCATCCGGTAATTTCATATCCGTGATGCAGAAATGGTAAGGACGTTCCTGCAATAACGTCAGTGCTTCGCTGACACTTCCTGCCTGATAACAATCCAGTTCCATACGCTTCAGCGTCAGTGCAATCAGGGCACGGATGTCGGGTTCGTCGTCAATAATCAGGGCGGCAAATTTATTCATACAACAGTGTCCGTTCTGTGGCGCAATTGGCTCAGGATGTTCGCATTATGATGCGGAAGCAGGTTCCGTTGGGTATCGGATGATACTGGATATGGGCCTGGTTTGCTTCGCACAGTTCGCGGCATAAATAGAGTCCGAGTCCGGTGCCATTATGTTCGGTGGTGTAAAAGGGTTCAAACAGGTGGGTGCGCTGTTCGGCCGGAACACCACTGCCATTATCGATAATATCCAGCTGTACCTGACGTTCATTTAAGGTTTGGGCGATAAGAGTGAGGCGCGCATTATCCGGTGCAGATTTAATCGCATAGCGCAGACCATTGGCACACAGGTTATGCAGAATCTGTTGCAGATGATCCGGATCGAATTGCACCAGCAGACTGTCGTTGCAGTGCACGCTGAAATGAAAGCTCTGACCGCTGGTCAGGTTGCGGAACTGATCGTGAAAATGCTGCAGCCAAGGGGCCAGACGCAGGGTTTCGGCAACGGCTTTATTGCGTCTGGACAGCTGCAGAATATCCTCGATGGTACGGTTGATACGCATGCAATGTTGTTCAACGATCTGGGTCAGTTGCTGTTCACTTTCCTGCAGATAGGGTGTTTCTGCCAGCAGCTGTGATGCCTGGCGCAGGGCGCTGAGCGGATTGCGTATCTCGTGGGCGATGGAGGCGGTCAGACGCCCTAATGATGCCAGCTTGAACTGTTGAGCCTCGGCGGCAATGCGTGCGGCTTCTTCAACATAAATCAGATAATCACCGGGCTCGGAACCATTCAGAGCCACACGACGGAACATCAGTTTTTCGTTACGCACTTCAATAACCTGATCGGCTTCGGCTTTCAGTAACGCCGGTGGCAGCGGTGCCCCTTCTGCGAGGCTGAACCACTGCCGCGCCTGTTGGTTATAAAACAGAATGTGATCATTGATATCACAGGCGATGACGGCGTTGGGCAGTTCCAGCAGTGCCTGCTGGCTGAAACGCTGCAGGCGTTTGATGCGTGTCGCCTGATCAGAGGCCAGGGTTAAGGCACTGTTCAGACGACGTGACAGTGTCTGGGTTAACCAGGCGAGGATAAAGCATAAAAAGCCATACAAACCGGAGTTTACAATTTCCTGGGTGTTGTAGTTACCGGGCCAGAGGTGCTGAGTATAAAACACGGCAATGGTTGTCCAGGCGGCTACCCCATAGCCGAGAACGCCGGGAGCCAGCAGGTTGGACATCATGACCGGAATCAGAATCAGGCTGGAAAAGCCGGTATCCAGACCGCCGGAGGCGTGCATCAGGGCAGCCAGAATAACGATTTCAGCAAAGACATAGCTGGTGGCCTGCTGGGGGTCCGGTTCGCGGTTGGCAATCGCGGCAAAACCTGAGGCGACAATCACATAGATTGATGATGCCACCAGAAAAATATGTGGCAGCTTGCCACCAATAATTACGTTCTGCAGGTCGATAGCATCAGTAATGATCAGCAACAGGGAAAGGAACAGCGAATAATAGCTGTAAAAGCGCAGCAAGCGGTTGCCACGTACAACCAGTTCAGTGGATTTAAACCAGCGTGCCACAGGGGCTCCTTAAGTATAAATATCGGGCGAAAAGCGCCGGCCAGTGCGTTGATGATTGCTTCGGCCCGGTAATTTTTCGACAATACGCGCAAATTCGTCAGGGTAACCCGAGAGTATGTCACAGTCACTTACCATCGCATTGGCACAGCACAACTTTCTGGTCGGAGATATTTCCGGCAATGGCCAGCGTATTGTTGAGGCTGCACAGCAGGCACAACAGCAGGGTGCGCAGCTGGTGGTATTCAGCGAGCTGGCGGTAACCGGTTACCCGCCGGAAGATTTATTACTGCGTCCGAGCCTTCAGCCGCGTGTAGAAGAAGCTTTACAGCAGATTGCTGCTGCCAGCCATAACATCGCCATCGCTGTGGGTTTCCCGTGGCGCGAGCAGGGCAAGCTCTATAACTGTGCCGGTGTCTGGTATCAGGGCGAATGTCTCGGGCGCTATGCCAAACAGTGCCTGCCGAATTATCAGGTATTTGATGAGCAGCGTTATTTCAGCGCTGGTGATCAGCCCTGTGTTATTGATTTGTTGGGGCATCGTATCGGCCTGACCGTCTGCGAAGACGTCTGGCACCAGGGGCCGGTGGAGCAGAGTGCTGTAGCTGGTGCGGAAATGATTCTTAACCTGAACGCTTCGCCCTTCCATCTGGGCAAGCATGGTGAACGCCTGACTCTGCTGCAGCAGCATGCCCGCAGTCAGAATGTACCGCTGCTGTATGTGAATCAGGTCGGCGGGCAGGATGAACTGGTGTTCGATGGCGGTTCCTTTGCGGTTGCCGCCGATGGTGAGCGCGTGCTGCAGATGCCATCCTTTAGCGAATCGCTGGCACTGGTGAATTACCACTCGGGTAAGCTGCAGGCGGTTTCAGCACAGTCGGCAGAGCCGGACAGTGAATTGGCCAGTCTGTATCAGGCACTGGTGCTCGGTGTGCGCGATTACGTCAATAAAAACCGTTTCAAAGGGGTTTTGCTGGGGCTGTCCGGTGGTATCGACTCCGCGCTCACTCTGGCCATTGCGGTGGATGCGTTAGGTGCCGAGCGGGTGCAGGCGGTGATGATGCCGTTTACCTATACCTCTGGCATGAGCAAAGAAGACGCGGCAGAACAGGCCGAAACCATGGGCGTGCGCTACCAGTCGATCTCCATTGAACCCATGTACCGTGAATTTATGGCGGCCCTTGCTGGTGAGTTTGCCAGTCTGCCGGTGGATACCACCGAAGAAAACCTGCAGTCACGCTGTCGCGGTGTGCTGCTGATGGCGATGTCGAATAAAAGTGGCTACATGGTGCTGACCACCGGCAATAAAAGCGAAATGGCGGTGGGTTACGCCACCCTGTATGGCGATATGGCCGGTGGTTACGGCGCTTTAAAAGACGTCTACAAAACCAAGGTATTCGCCCTGGCGGAATACCGGAATTCCATCTCGCCGGTGATTCCACAGCGTGTGATTGATCGTCCGCCATCGGCGGAACTGGCGCCGGATCAGAAAGACGAAGACAGCCTGCCGCCGTATCCGGTGCTGGATGCCATTCTTGAGCGTTATATTGAGCGTGATATGAGTGCCGAAGCCATCATCAGTGCCGGTTTTACCCGTGACGACGTGCTGCGCGTGCTGCGTCTGGTCGACGTTAATGAATACAAGCGCCGTCAGGCACCCATTGGAGTGCGCGTAACTCAGCGTGGCTTTGGCCGTGACCGCCGTTATCCGGTGACCAATGGCTGGAAAGCCGGAATTTAATCCACAAAAAAGCCCGCAATCGCGGGCTTTTTTGTGTCTGTATATTTGTCGCTGGCGGCTCAGTCCAGCAAACCAAAACTGATGATGTTCCAGAACGAACGGCGGTCAACCATAGCCAGGCCGCTGTCTTCAAATTCACCGTCTTTTAATTGCGGATGCTGCGGGTAATTCAGCTTCAGCAGTGCCAGTGCCTGTTCTGATTCTTTATTCAGACCCAGCAGGCGGTAGGCTTCAACCTGAATCGCCAGCGCATCGGCAACGGCCGGGGTTTTCTGATAGTGCAGCAGAACGTTCTCACAACGGTTGGCGGCCGCCAGATAAGCATGGCGCTTCATATAATATTGCGCCACTCCGATTTCATGGGAGGCCATACGCTGCTGCAGGTACACCATGCGCGCCCGGGCATCGGCGGTATACGGGCTGTCGGGGAAGCGGATCAGCAGGTCGGAGAAATGGTTGAAGGCATCCTGCATGGGTGTTGGGTCACGCTGGGCGATTTCGCTGTCAAAATAACGCTCGGCAAAGGCAAAACCCATCTCATAAGTGGCTAGGCCGCGCATGTAATAGGCGTAATCGACCTGTTCATGCAGAGGATGCAAACGGATAAAACGCTCGGTGGTGGCCAGTACCGCTTCCAGGTCAGACATCATGTACTGAGCGTAAATCAGCTCCAGCTGCGCCTGCTCGGCGTAACGCCCGAACGGATAGCGGGATTCCAGCTGACGCAGCTTTTCGGTGGCCGACAGAAAGTTATTGTTATCCAGCGACTCGCGCGCCTGTTCGTAGTACTCACGCTCAGTCAGTTCCTGAGGTTTGTCGGGGTTTCCTGAGCAGGCGCAGAGTAGCAGGGTAAAAATAACCAACAGCGAACGGGAGTTCATGGAGTGCATTCCTGATTGTCGATATACTTGGCAATGTGCCGGTTTACGAATGTGCCGTATTAAAACACAGTCCCCGCATAGCCCCAACTGACAGCACTGGCTGTTAGCGGGATACAGCCGATCGTCGCGGCAGCCATACAGCTAATCTCAGAGAGTTTATGTCCAATCAGATTTCAAACAGGGTAGAAGTTCCCTTCGATATGGGAAACAAGCGTCTTGATCAGGTCGCCGCCCAGTTATTTCCCGATTATTCGCGTTCGCGTCTGCAGCAGTGGATCAAAGACGGCCAGCTGACGGTCGATGGCAAGCCGTGGCGCGGCCGCGATAAGCTCACTGGCGGTGAAACCCTTATTCTGGAAGCCGAGCTGGCGCCTGAGGGGAACTGGCAGGCGGAAGATATCCCGCTCAACATCATTTATGAAGATGATCACATCATGGTGATCAACAAACCTGCGGACCTGGTGGTGCATCCGGCTGCCGGTAATCAGGACGGCACGCTGCTGAATGGCTTGCTGCATCATTGCCCACAGCTGGAGAATATCCCCCGTGCCGGTATCGTGCACCGTCTGGATAAGGACACTACCGGTCTGATGGTGGTCGCCAAAACCCTGCAGGCACAGAACAATCTGGTCGGTCAGTTGCAGGATCGCTCAATGGGGCGTGAATACGAAGCGGTGGTGCAGGGCGTGATGACCGGCGGTGGCAAAGTCGATCAGCCGATTGGCCGTCATGGTACCCAGCGTACCAAAATGGCGGTGAACCCTATGGGTAAAGAAGCTGTTACCCATTACCGTGTGCTGAAGAAATTCCCGACCCACACCTATATCCGCCTTAAGCTGGAAACCGGCCGTACCCACCAGATCCGGGTGCATATGGCGCATATCGGTTATCCGCTGGTGGGCGACTCCACCTATGCGGCGCGTACCCGTCTGACCAAAGGCATCGGCCCGGAGCTGCGCGATACGCTGCTGCACTTTGGCCGCCAGGCTCTGCATGCGCGCAAGCTGGGCCTGATTCATCCGGATACCGACGAGTGGATGGAGTGGGAAGTGGATCTGCCGCAGGATTTTATTCATCTTCTCGATGTACTCGAAGCCGATGCCGAGCGCTGAGTCCGGTCTGCTGATACCCGACTGGGATTTGCCTACGGGTATCGGTGCCGCGATTACCACCCGTGAGGGTGGTGTTTCTTTACCTCCTTACGAACATAACAATCTGGCTCTGCACGTTGCTGATGATGCGGCCCGGGTGCGGTTTAACCGTAAGCGTCTGTGGCAGCAACTGCCGGGCGTGCAGGGCATTCAATGGTTATCTCAGGTACATGGCACAACGGTGGTTAAAGCCTGTGGTGAATCTGTGGTGCCCGAGGCTGACGCGCAGTTCAGTGACCGTGCCGGGCTGGCCTGTGCCATTCTTACCGCCGATTGTTTACCGGTATTGTTCTGTGCTGCTGATGGCTCGCAGGTGGCCGCTGCCCATGCCGGTTGGCGCGGACTGGCGGCCGGGATTCTGCTGAACACGCTGGCGACCTTCCCTGATCCTTCTCAGGTGCGGGTGTATCTTGGGCCTGCGATTGGCCCCGACGCCTTTGAGGTGGGGCCTGAGGTACGTAAAGCCTTTGCCTGGGCGCCGGACCATTGTTTCCGTGCCGGGCGTGGTGATCGGGTGATGGCTGATATTTATGCGCTGGCGCGGCTGCAGTTATTGCAGGCGGGCGTGTCTGAGGTTGTCGGTGGTGGATTTTGTACCTTCAGCGATGAACGCTTTTATTCCTATCGCCGTCAGAGTCAGACCGGCCGTATGGCCAGCCTGATCTGGATACAGGCTTAATCCTGCCTTACTGATTACGGGTCTTGTTGGAAAAGGTCATATTGCAGTATTTGGCAATCTGCTCGTCTGCCAGTTTGATCTGCTGCGCCCGCTGTTCATCAGAGAGCGGGCGATATTCGCCATCTTCCTGCTTGAAGCGGGTGCTGTAGTTGGTGCTCACCACTTCTTTGTGTTTCCGGGCTTTGGCACAGGCTGCTTCGGCTTCGGCTTTACTCACCTTCGGCTCGCTGCTTTCACTGGTTTCTGTCGCCGTTTCTTTTTCTTTACCGGTGTTGATTTTATAGCCATCGACTTTGTCGGCGGGTTTGCTTACCCGCACTTTATATTCTTCAGTATTTTTAGCCTTGTCGGCGGGAGGCAGGCTGGAGAAATGGGTCTGACCATTTTCATCCACCCAGCGGTACATTTTGTCGGCCTGAACCGTCAGGCTTGCACAAGCAAGCAGCAGAGCGAAAAAAGCAGTAAAAAAACGCATAAAACACATCCGTTGTTAGGGCCTGTTACCACTAATTAAACAGGCCTGTTAT
>NZ_DDCJ01000158.1:0-2375 GCF_002335285.1 Thalassolituus sp. UBA2009 | reverse complement strand
AGCGAGCGAACAGCAACGCAGGATTAGGAATTTTTAGCCATAACCCTTCGGGCTGAGGCCAGTTTTCCCCATTAGCGTCGTCGTTCGTCATTCATTTAACTCGCTAATATCACTCCTCTCTCCTTGCTCTGAAAAAAACTGGTTCTCAGCAGGCCAGATTCACTTAGTGGCAACAGGCCCTGAGGAAAAGAATAATTTCTCTGACCTGCTCCGGACATTATTAAAACCGTATGATTTGTCAAGGATTTAGGGCGGTTTTTTGCTAGACAATAATACCGGGAATGCTAGAATTACCGCGCTTTTGTCAGCCGGCCTGCGCCTCCACCCAGTGCCCCGCTCGCTGACAATGACAGCCTCTGGTGCGGTTATCTCCGACCCAGTTTCAGACCCGGTGTCCTCGACCAGGCAACGGGACTCTGATGAGAAACTACAAGTTTATCATCCAGCCTGAGAGAGCCTTTGTGTTTCGGGCTCTAATCGCACAGTTATTTCAGTTACCCACGCCCCTGCGGGCTTGTGAAGAGGATAGTACGGTGGAATTACTTTCCGGCGGAGAAATGTTGGTTCGTGCACTGCATGAATCAGGCGTCGAATATATTTACGGTTACCCGGGCGGCTCGCTGCTGCACGTTTATGATGCGCTGTACAAGCAGAGCGCAGTCAAACACGTCCTGGTCCGTCATGAGCAGGCGGCTGCTCATATGGCTGATGGTTATGCGCGTGCAACCGGTAAGCCAGGTGTGGTCATGGTCACCTCTGGTCCGGGTGCTACCAACACAATTACCGGTATCGCCACGGCGTTTACCGACTCGATTCCTATGGTCGTCATTTCTGGTCAGGTGATGAGCCATCTGGTGGGCGATGATGCCTTCCAGGAAACCGACATGCTGGGTGTGTCACGTCCTATTGTTAAGCACAGCTTCAGTGTGCGCCGTCCGGAAGATATCCCTGAGCTGGTGGCTAAAGCCTTCCACATTGCCAGCACTGGCCGTCCGGGTCCGGTTGTTATCGATATTCCGAAAGACATGACCATGCCGAATGAGCGTTACGAATACGTTTATCCGAAGAAGGTCAAACTGCGTTCTTACACGCCACCTCAGCGTGGTCACTCCGGCCAGATCAAAAAGGCTGTTGAGTTGCTGCTGAAAGCCAAGCGTCCGGTTATTTATGCCGGTGGTGGTGTAATTATCGATGGCAGCTCCGACAAACTGCGTGCACTGGTTGATCGTCTGGACTTCCCTTGCACCAACACGCTGATGGGTCTGGGTTCTTACCCGGGTACCGGCGAGCGTTTTGTTGGCATGCTGGGTATGCACGGTACCTATGAAGCGAACATGACCATGCACCACGCTGACGTGGTCCTGGCTATTGGCGCGCGCTTCGATGACCGTGTAACCAACGCGACCAGTAAGTTCTGTCCGGATGCCAAGATCATTCATATCGACATTGATCCGTCTTCAATCTCCAAGACCATCATCGTTGATGTACCTATCGTTGGCCCGGTTGGCAACGTGCTGGACGAAATGATGGCGCTGCTGGATGAAAGCAACGAAGTACCGGATGCCGAAGCCATTGCGTCCTGGTGGAAACAGATCAACGAGTGGCGCCAGCGTCATGCGATGCGTTATGAGAAAAACGACTCGCAGCTGATGAAGCCGCAGGAAGTGATCGAAGCGATCTGGGCGGCCACCAAGGGTGACGCTTACGTGACTTCTGACGTTGGTCAGCACCAGATGTTTGCCGCGCAGTACTACAAGTTCGATAAGCCAAACCGCTGGATCAACTCCGGTGGTCTGGGAACCATGGGCTTTGGTTTCCCGGCGGCGATGGGCATTAAGATGAACTTCCCGGAAGAAATGGTTGTATGCGTGACCGGTGAAGGCTCTATCCAGATGAATATCCAGGAACTGTCGACCTGTCTGCAGTACGGCATTCCGGTAAAAATCCTGTGTCTGAACAACGGCTCTCTGGGCATGGTTCGTCAGTGGCAGGACATGAACTACGAAGGTCGTCACTCCCACTCGTACATGGAGTCCCTGCCGGACTTTGTCAAACTGGTGGAAGCCTATGGCCACGTGGGTATCCGCGTGACCGGCCGCGATGAGCTGCCACAGGCACTGGAAGACACCTTCAATAAATACAATGACCGTCTGGTCTTCCTCGACGTTGCCGTCGACCCGGAAGAACACGTGTATCCGATGCAGGTGCCGGCTGGCTCCATGCGTGATATGTGGCTGAGCAAGACGGAGCGGACCTGAACATGAGACACATTATTTCGATTCTGCTGGAAAACGAACCGGGAGCTTTGTCAAGCGTTGTTGGTCTGTTCGCCCAGCGTGGTTACAACATTGAAACCCTGACGGTGGCGCCGACAG
>NZ_DDCJ01000019.1:17812-21773 GCF_002335285.1 Thalassolituus sp. UBA2009 | reverse complement strand
AACGACTGGCCCTGATTGTTATTGCAATTCATCCAGCAAAAACTGCCATACCGCCTGGGCGGCTTTGGTCCTTTCACCGACACACACCAGATTAATCGGACTGTTTTCCGGGTGCTGCCAGTCGCTGAGTACCGGTACTAAACGGCCGCTTTCCCGCTCCGCTCTGATAAATTCCGGATCGAGCATAATAATGCCCAGCCCGGCGCTGGCCATATCCACCAGAGCACGGCTGTTATTGGTTTTTATGGCGGGGCTGACTTCGATATTCTCCGTCTGCCCCGCGCGGTTGCGGAAAGGCCAGAAGTTCAGGGAGCCGAACACCAGACAATCGTGCCGGGCGAGATCGGCAGGAGTGTCCGGCTGACCGCGTTCGGCCAGATACTGTGGCGAGGCAAACCAGCCCCAGTGTTTTTCGCCAATCTTGCGCGCAATTAAAGAGGAATCGGGCAGCTGGCCAATACGGATGGCAATGTCCACGTTTTCTGCCAGCAAATCTACATTGCGGTCATCGAGATTTAATTCCAGTTCAATATCGGGAAATTGTCCGCGCAGTTTCTTCAGTACCGGCACCAGCCGGGCCTGACCCATCAGTACACTGGCACTGATTTTTACCCGGCCTTTCGGAGAGGTCTGCATATCATCCAGCAGGCCACTCAGATTGCTCAGTACCTTGTTCAGCTCACCGGTTCCCAGCAATAAATTACGGCCGACATCGGTTAACTGCAGCTGCCGGGTTGAGCGCTGTAATAACGGCTGGCCGACAAACTCCTCAAGCTGACGGATCTTCTTACTGACCGACGAGCGCGGCAGGTTCAGCTCGCTGGCCGCCGCCTGAAAGCTGCCACGTTCCGCAACCAGATGAAAAACGTGCAGCAGTGGCAGATTGAGATAGGACATAAAACCTCTGATGAACAATGGCCGGAGAGGGCCGGCAGAAAGTACTTTGTTGCCAGATGAGAACCAGTAAGTGCGCATATTGATGCCTTATTGGCGACCTGACAAGTTGCTAATCTGCCGTACAACAAACAACGAGGAGAACGGATATGAATGGCAAAACAATTCTGATTACGGGTGGCACCGCAGGCATCGGTCTGGCGCTGGCAGAGAAGCTGGCAGCCGACGGCAATCATGTGATTATTACCGGGCGTGATCAGCACAAAGTAAATCAGGTAAGTGCTGCGATTGGCTGCAGCGGCTTTGTTGCTGACAGTGCTGACGGTGCGGCGCTGAAACAACTGGCCGCGGCCCTGCAAAAAGACAATATTCAACTGGATGGTTTAGTGCTGAATGCCGGTGTGTTTTATCCGCAGGCTATTGCAACCAGCAGCGAAGAAGACTTTGACCAGACCATCGCCATTAATACCAAAGGCCCCTTTATTACTCTGCAGCAGTTACAGCCGCTGCTGAAGAACCCTTCCAGTGTGGTGTTTGTATCCAGCATTGTGGTGACCAAAGCCTTCCCGCAAGCGGCGGTATATGCTGCCAGCAAAGCGGCTTTTGAAGCCATTGCGCGGGTGGCTAATCTGGAATTTTCAGGCTTAGGTATCCGTATTAATTCGGTTCGCCCCGGTGTAACTGCAACGGCCATTCAGGGCAAGGCGGGGATGAATGCGGAGCAACAGGATGCTCTGTTTGAATCTATGAAGGATACAGTGCTGGGGCGGGTGATGACGGCGCAGGATCAGATTGGTGCAATCGAGTTTCTGCTCTCTGATCAGTCGCTGGCGATGCGCAGTGCGGTGCTGGAAGTTGATGGTGGTTATTTACTGTAAAAGGTTACGTCCGGCGAATCAGTGCACTATCCGGCGCAGGTTTCTGGGGCCTGTTTCATTAGTGTTAACAGGCCCTAAATTGCACCGGAGTATGGATTTACCGCAGGAATAAAGTTTCGTCAGGCGTTACGCCGCGAAATTAAAAGTTCACAGGCGGCACTCTGGACTTCTTCTGCGGTTTCGCTGGCGGTTGGATGCCGGCGGATACTGTTCAGTTTAAAACGCAGTGCCTGAAATACCTCATCACTTACCAGATACAGAAAATGGGAAATGATCCAGTATTTCCACATCTCGTCGTCGCTGTTCAGAATATCTAATACCGGCTGTACCAGCTCGTTGCCCAGTAACGATAAGCGCTCAGCAACCGGCCCGGCGATAGGCCAGTTAAGGTCCTGCAGACATTCCAGCAGATCAGCAATATAAGGAAGCAGATCTTCGTCGGAGGCGGCCTGCAGATTGGCACAGGCTTCATCGTCAAATTTGTCTTTGGGTACAAGTCTGATCATTCTGTTATCAATACTCTGAGATCAGGCCCTGATAATGAGGCTCTGATTATTCCGAATAAAATAAGGCTTAAGCCTGGAGCAGGTATTAATGGTACGACTCGGGCTCCAGCAAAACACTCCCCCAGGTCATTAACTCACCGCACTCCATCCAGATGGAGCAGCCATAACCCGTTGTGGTCGTTTTTATATCTTCCTGATAAATCAACTCCTGATTTTTAATCCACAGGGTTTGTGACTCTTTACCGTATGGAATAATCAGGGGTATGGGAATGATAAAGGACAGGTATAGGCCAACCCATTTATATTCACTGTGATAATAGGTGGTCTTTGTTGCACCCTCTGTCTTTGCCGGATCACCCGAGTAAGTTTTCTGGCTATGAACGATATCCAGACCTACACAGCCGGTTAATTGGCTGACGATAACTATATTCCGCAGGACTTTCATATTCTGCCATTATGTGGTTTCAACCAGACACCGGTGGCCAACTCAATCGTCACACTGAGAAAAATGGGATTGATTGGTGCTGGCACTCAACGCGTGGTTTTTCGCCCGTTGAATCAGCTGCTTATCTGCCGGGAACTGTGCACCTGTTCCCGGCCAGTAATAGCCGTCGTTATTTATGCAAAGCGTTATCAGAACCTCTGCATCGTCCAGGCTGGCCGCCTCGTCAGCCTCTGCCGACATTACATAATGAATGCGCTCCCTGTGCTCCCCGCGAATGGTGTCGACAACCTTGGCATAATAAATATGCTGGCTGCCATCCGTGCCCTCTATTACCTTTGCATCCGTGTGCCTGATAACAGCTGAGTAGGGTGTTTCTGCAACGGCACTGAGTAAATATGGGCTTATGGCTTCAATTTGTGCCTGGTTTAACGACCTGTCGGCGCTGGCATAGCCGCTGATCAATAACAGCACGAAACAGCTCAGATAATTTTTCATAGTCATCTGCTTACTATCTCCGGTTACTGGCAGCCAGGCACTCATATCAGAACGCATTCCAGTCGTGGAAATGCATGTCGTATTCTTTGTCTTTAATATCCCAGCGTTCGGTGTTTAATTCCCAGTTAACGCTTTCGAGATAGCCGATAAATATACCGATAAATTCTTCAAACGAATCGGCCTTCAGTTTCTTGGTATCTTCATCACGCCCGAATGAAATGATCTGATGCATCTTGCCTTTAACATCAGGATCAAAATCGATACCAATATGATTACCACCATGGTCATGGGTAATCGGCAGCCATTTTCTGTTCAGGTAGAGGGGTTTGATAACCCCCTCCGGAGAAGACTCCATAGAATCGGCCAGATCTTCATTCAGGCCGTCATTCTCAAGCGCGACCCAGGTATCCCACTGGCGCATAATTTCCTTTACCGACAACAATCGGATACCAAAGAAGAAACCACGGCCATTCCCCGGCTCCTGGCCATTGTGTACAGACAGAAAGTTTCTGAACGCCTGCGGTAATTCAAGCCCGGTATGCTGTTCAAGCTGGGCGATCTCTTCGGCTGTTGCGCCGTTGTTTAACTCAAGCAGATTAAAACCGCCGCGCGAATTGAAGATGGCTGTCATCTTTTCCCATTGCTCTTGCATACAATATTCTCTGTCAGTGTCTTAGGGCCTGTCGACACTAATTAAACAGGCCTGTTATTGGCTAAAGATATCTCAAACAAGGCGCTGAGAG
>NZ_DDCJ01000019.1:0-17606 GCF_002335285.1 Thalassolituus sp. UBA2009 | reverse complement strand
GAACAGCAACGCAGGATGAGGGATGTTTAGCCATAACCCTTCGGGCTGAGGCCAGTTTTTCTCATTAACTTCGTCGTTCGTCATTCATTTAGCCCGCTAATATCACTCCTCTCTCCTTGTTCTGAGAAAAACTAGCTCTCAGCAGGACCTATTCAATTAGTGTCGACAGGCCCTAATGGTGGGAACAGGGTGTTATCTGTTCCGGTGATATTTCTCTGTGCTTAATTCAGATTGTCGGCGATACGTTCGATGGTTGCCTGGTCCGCCTTCTCATTTCTGGTCGTCCAGTAATTAAGAACGGCTTCTTTTGTCAGATTGTTTTCATCGGCTAACGCCGAGCGGCATGCCCATGCCAGTAAGTGGTTTGGATCTTTCCAGCCATCATACAGATTGTGGGCATACTGGTCGCACAGGTAAACCATGGAGCCACTGTCCTGTGTCATGACAAACCAATCGCCTGAAGGGTCTGATCCCAGAGCGAAGAGTTCTGTATCGCTGTTGAAGTCATCCAGCTGTTGTCTGAAATCGAAAGCAATGGCTTCCTGGGTAAAGGGCCAAAGGGATGGAAACTGACCGTCCTTATTCAATTGGATGTAAGTTTCAAACCAGCGGTGCCATTGCTCAGGAATAACGTGTTTGAACCGAAGTAATGACTCGCTCTCTGGTATTGAGTATTTAAAATAGTTAATGTTTTTGAAATTATTGCATTCTTCGATAAATTGTTCAGGAAAGTAGCCATCCGCTACCGGAGCAGTAATGATGTTAAGCAAATAGTCTGTATTCATGTTACATCCAGATTGTAATTAATTATCGGTAAACACGGTCAATTATTGGTTTTTAATTGTACGGCATGTGTCTGATGATTTTAGTCTTCAGGATCATAAAAGATTGTGCTAACCGATGCTGAGAAACTTTTTCATTCTGACAGAAATTTGCTCTGTACTGATGGCTGTATTTGATACTTCGATGTCTGTTGCATTGGAAACACAGATCGTGCTATCAAACGTTACTTCGCGGTAAATTTCCACCGGTCTGGAGCAGACACAATAAGCCAGAAACTCCTCATCGCCGTCGGTAACAAAACGATAGGTGATGGTATCAACGAAGTTGTGAAGCTCTATCGGTTCGTTGGTGTAGAAAGAATCAATATTAACAGTAACGCCGGTTCCGGTGGCATCTTTTACCAGTTGCTTCAGCGCACCGGCATAAGGCAGGTCTGCGGGAATGTCTACGTCTTCAATTTTTCCTATGCTTACAGTACTTTTCATTGCTGGTTCACTTTGAGTTGTATTAATTGACCGTCAGCATAAAAGGCTGAGCGTTTATTCTGCAATGCCCTGTTCGTACTGGTTTGGTCTCTGTCGGCCTGGTTACTGCTGGATCAGGTGCTGCCGGATCGGTTGCAGAGGGCAAGATCGCTGCTGGTCTGGCTGCTGCTTATTGGGTCGCTGTTGAATAGCATGTATAGCCCCGGCCGTTCATGCTTTAATCTGGTTTTTATTAAGCCTTCAAAAGCCCCTATGCCCGATTGGATGATACTCAGTGAATGGCCCTGGCTGTACAGCTACGGTGGTTTATTTATTCTCGCCTTGCTGGCTGCCAGTCTGTTACCGCTTGGCTCTGAGTGGTTGCTGCTGGTATTGCTCAGCCAGCAACTGGACCCGCTGGCATTGTGGCTGGTCGCCAGTACCGGTAATACCCTCGGCAGCGTGCTGAACTATGCCATTGGCTACTATGCAGCCGACCGGGTTATAGCCAGGCAACAATCGCAATCGAATATCAGCCGCTGGCAACAGGCCGAACGCTGGTTTGGTCGCTACGGTATCTGGAGCATGCTGTTGGCCTGGCTGCCAGTAGTGGGTGATTTACTGACGCTGGTTGCAGGCGTATTGCGTGCTAACTTCCCATTATTTTTACTGCTGGTCGCCATCGGTAAGGCCGCCCGCTACGCCGTATTAGTAGCGGGGTTTGATTATATGGTGGAGTGAGGAGGATGCAGCCTATGGCTGAATGATATAACTACTAAAAAATTTTAATGCCAGTAACTGATTCAATAGGAACCAGCCCGATATAGCGACTATCTTTTGCCGCGTTGCGGTTGTCGCCCAGCACAAAGAGATAACCGTTGGGAACTGTAATCTCTTGATATGGGTGCTTTTCCGCGTTGCCAGCCAGTGAGATTCTATAGTTAATATCTCCGATAAATTCTCTGAAAACCGTACCTGACGAATCAGACTCATCGGGTTCCCGGTATAAATCTTTTCCGTTCAGAATCACGTTATTCTTATCTGTAACAACCTTGTCTCCCGGTAAGCCGATAACTCGCCAGATAAAAATATATTCTTTACCATTCTCGCTTTTCCGGAATGACACAATGTTACCCCGGATTATATCTTTCGCTGAGAAAAGGAAGCCAGACTTTACAAAGATCAGGCTGGATTGTTCTATTGTTGGATACATGCCCTTCTGAGGAATAAGCATCATCCGGATGGGTAAATTATCCCGCCAGCTTTCAGCTGCTAAAGTTATCGTCGCCAATAAAGATAAAAAGATCACGATGTATAATTTTATAAATGCTTTTATCATTTTCTTAATGCCATATAGAAACTAACTTGACCATTATTCTGAAGATGCTTTCGTATTCACTCAGTACATCTGGTGAATAACGCGCAATTTGGAGCCTATAGCGAATTCCAGTTCCATAAGCATGGAATCGGAAATCTCACATCCGAGATCGACAGTACGCAGAACGAACCGACTGAAACCCATAGGCCACTTATAACAAAGATCGTTCAGCGTGGTGGGTTTTCCGCAGCAGGGAGTTTGTATTGTGCTTATCGTGAACCCATTCTCATCTGAGTAGCTTTGATCCATAAGGGCCTGCCAATGCCCAATCTCCATTTCAGCACTGCAGTGTGGACAATGTATAGACTCAAAGTTTTCGCCACAGTCCCTGAATACAATGTGTGTATCGGTTTCGGGCGTGATCTCAGATTTTTCCAGATTCCATGCTTTTTGAATCAGTGCAGCAGCGGCTGCCTGAGATTCTTCGTCTGGAATAAAGTCGGGTTCAGCAGGGATAAAGCAAATATAGTGATCTGACATTTGTGTGCCCAGAGCTTTAACGCCCCCAACAAACACGAGCGTAGCGAGTCAAGTTCTATAGGCCTTTGTTATAGAGGACATTTCTCACCATGCCTATCATATGGATACGATCGAACCTCACTACAGTTTTGGTCATAGCACAGAACTATTATTTCTATGCAACGTTTTTTTCCAGTATACAAATAGCTGAATCTAGGCTTCGGCTGTACAGAAGATTTAAAGGAAGACAGTTCATCAGACGTTAAACCCTGCTTCGCAAGATATGAAACAACGCTACTCCTGGCCTGGGCTTCCATCTCTGCGGTTCTAATAGTTGGTGTTTCGTAACCATCGCCACACCCTACCAGCAGTGATATACCAAAAAAGGCGGTAAACATGTTTCTCGACACCAGCATCAATCTGTCTTTTGCCTTATAACGCCTTGGGTAAGCTGCCGGGACGGAGCGCAGCGTAGTACCGACTGCTTTGACTTGTTAACCGTTGCTTGGCACCAAGCAATTTAATAACCATTCTTCTAGTGAAGGCGCCAATTGATATACTTCACTATCGGCTTCCCACTCTACAATTATTTTACCATCAGGGTCTATTGCAATCGGACTTCCCGAACCATCCCAACCGATGATGAAGCTATTACCAATAGTCCAACCGTTCTCGCTTGCACATTCTTCATCAAACTTAGTGTGAGTCGAATGCAGCTCATCTATGGAATCAACCCATTCAGAACCTATGACTCCTCCTCCGCAGTTTAAGAGAAACCATCTATAGTCTTCTGGTATCGCCCGGCATACGTCCTCGAAATCTTCGATTTGTGCTTCACTCGCAGGCGGATAAGAAATGTCAGGCTCTCTGGCTTTCCAGAGCTCGAGGATTCTTTTCTTCGATTCTTCGCTGATCATATTTTACGGTTAACGCCTCAAACACCGGCTTGGTAAAGTTGGCGACTTTTTTGGAACAAAAAAGGTGACAGCTTTACCAAGTCCGCGTGCTTTGACTTGTTAGCGATCACGGTACCAGCCAATCTCTGTCTGGACGTGCGAGCTGCCTTGCATTGTTGTACGCCATATCTAAGGTAAGACAAGTTGACGCCCTATAAAAGCCATCGTGGTTTACGGCAACTACAGCCAAGTCTGCTACTGATGGGTTACCCAAGCAAAGAGGTAAAAGTAATTGAATATTGCCTCTGTGGTACTGGGGAATTGCGGTTTTATAGTTTCTTTTTACTCGCTCAATAGCGTTGTCAATTGCACCTTTTAAAAAGGTCTGCAACGCATAATCATCCATTGATTTGTAAGGCTCAGGAAAGCGCTCTTTATTGTCTGAGACAATATGCTCAACATTCAGGCGCAGCTCCTTTGTAGCATCAAAAACAAGTAACCCGGGGTTGTCAAAGTAGTTGGCCATTTCTGGCAAAGATTCGAAACGAGTTAATTCATGTTGGCCTTTCCGACGCCAACCGACAAAAAACCAGTTTTGATTTGCATGAGGCTGGCGATTTGTGGAACAAAACGCAAATATTGGCTCTTGTGTGGGCGTAACTAGACCTGTATTGAATGCTAGCGATTGTCCATCGGTTGATACTTCAAGTTTATCTTCCTCGGCCAAGCGCATATAAGTGTATTGGAGGTAATTAAATAATACTGGCTTATGATGATCGGACGCAGTGTTTTGATAATCCCAATCTTCTGGTTCCGCTAGCGCAGCAAGCTCGTCTAATTTTTTATCCATGTCGGGAATAAAAACAAGATCAAATAGTTTTTCTGGCCATGTACTCACAATTACTCCTTAATTTTGATTTGTAGCGCTAACAGTTTCTTAGTAGGCATGCTCATTAACACACCTAAACCCTTATTCAGATTCTCAGCCTAAACCATTGTCCGGGCTGTAAAAATCATCGTTATTTTCTTTCTTGTCAGGATATAAACGCGCATGTGCGCTTTTACACTGAATGCTCTTTACACTTTGCGCGTTATCACTTTTCGTAAAACCCTAAATGATTGATTTTTCAGGCATCTTTCAGGGCTGAAGGTATCAACTCGCGCATGCGCGTTTTGCTACAGGAGCGAAAACGCGCATCAGATTCCGGCAAACGGAAAATATACTGTTTTCATATACAGACTTTTCTGTCGAAGGTTTTCCGTGTCTTCCGGTCACAGACAGCAGCTGATTTTCTTTCACACACGCTGCCGCCCGTCCTTGTAAGCGCAGGGCAGGAATTGCGTGGGTAAAGCTTTCGGATTTCGGGCGGGGAGGGTATCGGTGCTGAGTCAGATAAACCGACCTGACGGTCTGATTTCTGGTGTTGTTATATCGTGCGGATACGGCTTCCCTGCTGGTCTGAAGATTACTGAAGTTCTGGGATGGGTTCAATAATTGATAAAAATGGTTACAAGTGGCAAAGGGCGACAGTTGTTCACTGTCGTGGTCTTATTGTTGCTGCAGAGTAGCCGCTGCGCGGTCTTGCTTTTGGGCTGCCGCCCGGCCCCATGACCTCTTTGAGGGGTCTTACCCCTCACGCCGGTCTGGCAAACTCCCCGCTTCGCGCTGTGCAGGTCTTAATCCGTTCTGAATCATCCAGCGGTCTCGGTAACGCGAATAATGGGCCATCCATGGCCCTATTCGCTCGCCCGGCATCCATGCCGGTACGTACCGGCGCAGAATGATTCAAACCGGCGTCCTGCAGGCGCATAAAAACCATGACGCGAAGCTGCTTTTCAGTTCTTGCTTGTGTTTGTTTTGAAAAGCCGCGTTGCGTCTGAATGAACGCGGCATTTGTGCGGCGCCAGTCAACCAAGTGATTCTGCGGCCTTCAGAGCAAAACCCTGCCCCGGAGCGATGCATCTGGATAGATGTTTTATATAGTCGATCCGGGGCAGGCTAAATGGCAGGAGCCATTTCAACAGCCGCAGGCTGGCCCGAAGGGTGAAGGGCATGGATGCCCGTAATCATTGTTTTGCGTGCCGCATAATCGCTGCAGTTGGCTGAACAGCACCGGACAGCCGCAAGAGAGGATCGGAAGGAGATACTTCTCCTTGCATGGGGCGCAGGGGCTTGCCCCGCATTGGCTTCAATTAACTACAAAAGCCAACCCGTGCAGCGGCTACAACTCAGAACACAATCTCCAGCACACTTCCACGCAGAGCGTGGGAGCGAGAGGTCAACGGGCCGGGCGGCAGCCCAAAAGCCAGCCCGCACAGCGGCTACTCAGTCCACGCAGCGGCTACTCATCCGCTGCGCCGGTTAACCATTTCATGCTTTAATCACCCCCTGTATTAACGAGGACACACCGGTGAGTAAAACCGCCCCCGACAAAGGCTTTGAGCTGTGCTGGCACGAGTATCAGGCGATCAGCCTGCGTGCCTCGCTGCTGCTGGCCTATCACCATTGGTCAGAGGAGCAGGTGGCGGCAGCGCAGGCGCTGGGGGCTGTGCGTGTTAATGGCGTGGTTGAGTACGGCGATATTGAGTTACAGCCAGGCGATAACATCAGCCTGTTTTTGCCCGATCATCAGGAAGAGGCAGTTGATACTGGCTGGAAAATACTCTGGCAAAATCAGGAATTAACGGCCGTGCATAAACCGGCACCCCTGCCGGTATCGCGTACTACACGTAATTTATTTAATACCCTGATCAGCCTGTTCCGCCGGGCTACAGTGCATAAAGACGCGCATTTATTACACCGTCTGGATGCCGAAACCTCGGGCATTATTCTGCTGGCTAACTATGCCCATGCCGATAAAAAGTGGAAGAAAAAACTGGAGCGCTTAATTGAGCGCAAGGTTTACCACGCGCTAGTTTGGGGCACTCCTAAATGGGAAGAGAGGGACTGGCAGCATTATGAGTGCCAGACCTTTCTGGCCGAAAAAACCGACAGTGCTATCCGCTCGCAGATGCATGTGGTGGCAGAAGATGAAGCCGATACAGTCAAAAGCCCGAAGCTGGCAACCACCCGGTTCCGTGTATTAAAAACCTTTAATGGCTACAGCCTGATTGAATGTGAATTGCTGAGCGGGCGTAAACATCAGATCCGTGCCCAGCTGGCACATCTGGGTTATCCGATTATCGGCGATAAAATCTACAGCCATAACGGCCGCTTTTATTTAAAACGTCTGCAGCAGGATTTAAGTGCAGACGATTATGCCCAGCTTGGGGCAGAGCATCATTTGCTACACGCCTTTGAATTACAGCTGAATACCGCGACGGGCGATCACCGCGATGAGGTGGTGATTTATGATAAAGACTATCCCAGGGCCTGGTTGCCTTATCTGCAAGGCGCTTCTCTTTAAAACCGCACTTCTCGTTAAAAACGCTCTGGCCTTAAGCGGATCAGAGCTGATCAATATCTTTAATAATAAAATCGCGGTGTAAAAACGCCCCGGAATCAATATACAGACGGTTGCCGATGCGCAGCTCGTGCTCGGTTACGTTATGGCCGTAAATAATCCAGTCGATTCCGGCAATATCGCCAGCCGTTTGCTGTTTAAACGGCTCTCGTGCCCAGATGGCACGCTCGGCCAGATGATTATCCAGCTGGTCAAAGTCCTGCCAGTCAGCGAGGGGAAAGTCGGCATGAATAACCGCCACGCTTTCGTCGTGGTGGTTCATCAGTTCAATTGCCAGCGGCAGCTGTTCTATCTGCCGGAACCAGTCATCCCACAGGCTTTTTTCATGTTGCAGAATCCAGTCACCACCGTGCTGTAAAATCAGCTCGCGTGAGGTGGCATTATCTTCGCGGAAGGCTTCGTACAGCAGCTGCTCATGGTTGCCGATAACCGCAAAAAACCAGGGTTCATCAAGCAGTGCCAGCGCTTCGGGTGATTGCGGCCCACGGTCGACCAGATCGCCGGTGCAGATCAGGCGGTCGTGATTTTTATCAAACCCCATACGTTGCAGCTGGGCGTGAAGCGCAGGCACGCAACCGTGCAGGTCGCCGACAACAAAGTCGCGGCCTTTGGCATTTTTACCTAAACGAAGCAGGCGTGGCTGAATCAGCATGACAGAAAGTGGAACCGGTAATAAAAGGAATAGCAGGAGCCGACAGGCCGTTGCTGCTGTCCGGGTCGTAAAGACCGGGTGCGCAGCATACAATGCCGGCTTCAGAATGCAAAAGACGATGACCCGGATTCCGCCATGATCATTCCTGTCATTCTTGCCGGTGGCACAGGCACACGCCTGTGGCCACTGTCTACCCGTGATTGCCCCAAGCAGTTTCTGCCGCTGCTCGATCCTGAACGGTCGCTGCTGCAGCAAACCCTGCTGCGCGCGCAGGATCTGTTGCAGCGGCTCGGCCAGCCAGCTGTTGAGCCTGTTATTGTCTGCCATGAGGCGCAGCGTTTTCTCGCTGCCGAACAATGCCGGGCGCTGAATATCCGTGCGCAGATTGTGCTTGAAGATGAAGGGCGCAATACCGCACAGGCGCTGGCGCTGGCGGCGCAGCATCTGGCGCACAATTCACAGCACCTGGCGCATAATTCACAGCACCTGGCGCATAATTCACAGAAGCCCGCGGAACATCGTGAACAGACGCTGATGCTGGCGATGCCTGCCGATCAGACGCTGAGCGATAACGCGGTACTGGCTCAGGCGATTGCGTCGTTGCAGGCACAGGTCAGTCAGGGCGCCGCCGGTATTTTTGGTATTGAGCCTGAATATGCCGCAACGGGGTTTGGCTATTTACGTAAAGATGCGGGCGGGCAGGTTGTGGAATTCCGCGAAAAACCCGATGCAGACACCGCTGCACAATGGCTGGCGGCTAATACCCGGCAACAGGCTGGCTGGTTATGGAACAGCGGTATTTTTTTCTGGCAGGTTCAGGCTTTTTTACAGCGCCTGAGCGAATATCAGCCAGCGCTGTTTGCTGCAACGCAGGAAGCGATGGCACAGGCGCAGCAGGATCTCGATTTTATCCGCCCGGCCACCGGGCCTTTGCAACAATGCCCGCATTTACCCGTGGATATTGCCCTGCTTGAACCGCTCAGCGCGATTGCGCAGGCCGTGGTTGCGGCACCACTGGTTAACAGCGGTTGGAATGATATTGGTAACTGGCAGGCACTCAGTGAACTGAGCGAAGCCGATGCGCAGGGAAATATTGTGCACAACAGCGCAGCCGCTCACGGACGTTTTCAACACAGCCGCAATAATTATCTGCACAGCAGCAGCGGGCGCGATATTGCGTTATTGGGTGTACAGGATTTATTAGTGGTGGATACCGCCGATGCCCTGCTGATTGCGCATAAAGATCAGGCACAACAGGTGGGGTCACTGGCACCTGCCGCCAGCGCGGGTAAAACAGAACCACGGCTGGTGTATCGTCCCTGGGGCAGTTATGAAGTACTGCATCCGGGCGACGGGTATAAAATCAAGCGTCTGCGGGTAAAAACCGGTGGGCGTTTATCATTGCAGCGTCACCGCTTCCGCGCCGAGCACTGGGTTGTGGTGCGCGGTGAAGCCACGGTTATTCGTCAGCGTGATGGAGTGCAGAGCCGCGAAGTTCTGCACGCTAACGAATCGACATTTATTGCGCTGGGCGATATTCACTCGCTGGAAAATAACGGCGATGTTCTTCTGGAAATGATTGAAGTGCAGTCCGGAGATTATCTTGCAGAAGATGATATCGAACGGCTGCAGGACGCTTATGGCAGAAAATAAACGTGGCCGTGGATAAAAAACAGCAGCAGGCAGGTATCAGCAACAAATGGCGCTCATATGACACAGGTTTTACTGGTAGAAGATGATCCGCAATTAAGCCGCGATGTGGCTTTTTATTTAACCCAGGCCGGTTATCAGGTTGAAGCCATTGACCGTGGCGACTGGGCGATGAGCCATCCGGATGTGCATAACGGCCGTTTTGATCTGGCCGTGCTGGATCTTGGTCTGCCGGGCGCGCCGGGGTTGCAGGTTTTGCAGCACTGGCGCGCCCACGGCATTTTATTGCCGGTATTAATTCTGACTGCGCGCAACAGTTGGCAGGAGCGGGTCGATGGTCTGAATGCCGGTGCCGATGATTATCTGGGTAAACCCTTCCGCAAAGAAGAACTGCTGGCCCGCCTGGAAGCCATGCGCCGCCGTCTGCAGCAGGATGGCCAGTTACGCTTAACCGTTTATGGTCTGACACTGGATGAAGAGCGGCAAAAAGTTATGCTGAACGAGCAGCGGCAGGAGCAGGAACTGACCGCTACCGAATTCAGTATGCTGCGCCTGTTAATGCAAAAAGCCGGAAAACCGGTTTCTAAACAGCAGTTGCTCGACAGTCACTATGGCTGGCAGGAAGAAAAAGATGACAATCTGGTGGAGGTTTATATCCGCCGTCTGCGGCGTAAAATCGGCGAGCAGCGTATCCGCACCCTGCGTGGTCAGGGTTATGTATTACAGCAGGGGGATAACTGATGTGGTCTCTGTCGGCGCGTCTGTTGCGCTACATGGTCAGCGGTCAGATGCTGGTGCTGTTGTTTATGTTGCTGGCCGCCGGTATTGCACTGAATATTGCCGCACAGGATTACTTTAAAAGCCGCCTCGAACATGACCGTGACTTATTGCTGAATGAGCTGAGCTGGACCGGCCCGATACCCGAAATTGAGCATGAGCATTTAACTCCGGTCTTTAATCAGCCCTTTTCCGGTCACTATTTTCAGATCAACAGTGACGATGATTTACTGCTGTCGGTTTCGTTGCAGGGCATCAGGTTGCATGACGAACATATTCACGATGTGAAAGAAGGCGAGCCACAATGGCACTGGCAGCCGTTTGAAAATAACCAGTATTTATATGTTCTGAGCCAGACCCTGAAGCAGGGTGAGCGCCACCTGCATGTGCAGGTGGGCGAGGATTTTCAGCCAATTATTAATGCTTTTCTGCATGCATTTTTCTGGCTTGCCGGTTTATTCTCATTGCTGCTGACGGGGCTGTTCCTGTGGCAGCGGCGTTTGCTAATGCGTACGCTTAAACCTTTCAGCCAGATCAGTAATCAGCTTAAACAGCTGGCGCAGCAGGATATTGATCAGCTGCCACCACCGGATATGCAGGAGCTGACCGGACTGGTAAATGAAATTAATGCGCTGGGTGAGCGCACCCGTGAACGGCTTAACCGTGCCCGTCTGGCATCGGGCAATTTATCCCATTCATTAAAAACCCCGCTGGCAATTCTGGCTAACCGCCTGAGCAATATGCAGGAACAGAACGGCGATACGGAACAGCAGGATCTGACTGAGGCGCGGGAGCTGGTCGAACGCATGGGGCAGCAGATTGATAACGAAATGAAGCGCGCGCGTATCGCCGGGCTGATGAGCCGGGCACCGAAAATTGAGCTGAATGAAATGTTTGATCAGTTGCTGCTGACCCTGAAAAAGCTCTATCCGCATATTCAGCTACAGTGTCATATGGCAGCCGCAATCCGTTATCCCGGTGACCGTGAAGATATTATCGAACTCTTCGGTAATTTACTGGATAACGCCTGTAAATGGGCGCAGACCGCTGTCGACGTGGATATCCGTGTGGCTGAGGGGCAGCTGCTGGTCTGTATCAGCGATGACGGGCCGGGAATTGCAGAAGAAAAAATTCCCGGACTGATTAATCCGGGCGAAAGACTGGACGAATCGGTTAAAGGCTATGGTCTTGGTCTGGCCATTGTTAGCGATATCGTGGCGCAGTATCAGGGCAGGCTGCAGTTAAAAAACCGGCCGTTAAATAACGGCCGCGGAGGTTTGCAGGTAACTGTTACTCTGCCGTACTGACATACGGGTTTAATGCGCCGCAGGCCAGCAGTGGCTGCAGCCAGTAATGAATATCGTACTGTGGAAAAGCAGCGGCCAGCTGTTGCAGCAGAGTATCTGCCCGTTGCGGCGGCAGATGCAGGCTGATTACTGTGCGTTTCTGTTTTCCCTGAATCTGCTCACTCAGACTTAACTGCTCGTTGCGGTTACTGTGACCAAAAGCCTGCCACGAGGTAAAGCCGGGCAGATTCTGTTCCAGTAACCAGTCAGCAATCGCTTCTGCCTGCTGTGGCCGGGTAGAAAGGGTCAGTAATACATCGGTCATTTTATTTCTGCTCCAGAATAAAGCGGCGGTATAACACCGGCAGCACATAGAGGGTCAGCAGGGTTGAGGTAAATAAACCGCCGATCACCACAATGGCCAGCGGCTTCTGAATTTCACTGCCGGGGCCGGTGGCGAATAATAATGGCAGCAGACCAACGGCACCGGTGGTTGCGGTCATTAATACCGGACGCAGGCGGCGCACCGCGCCATCCCGTACTACCTGTAATCCCTGTTGCCCAAGGTTCAGTAAATGGCGGAACTGATCAACCAGCACCACGCCATTCATCACGGCGACGCCCAGCAGGGCAATAAAGCCAACCGATGCCGGAACCGATAAATATTCACCGCTTAACCACAGGGCAATAATGCCGCCGATTAATGCGAAAGGAATATTGGCGAGAATCAGCAGCGCTTCATCCAGCCGGCCAAAGGTGGTGAATAACACCAGTAATACCAGAGCAATGGCGACCGGCACCATTAACCCGAGGCGGGCATTGGCCCGTTGCTGATTTTCAAATTCGCCACCCCAGGACAACACATAACCTGCCGGCAGCCTGATGTTTTCCGCAACCCGCTGTTGTGCGCTGGCAACAAAATCACTCAAGGCCACGCCGCTGACATTAACGTTAACCAGTGCAAATCGCTGACCCTGCTCGCGCTTAATTAATACCGGCCCCTGCACCTCTCGTGCGCTGACCAGTGCCGATAAGGGGACGGCCTGACCATCGGCGCTGGCCATCGTCAGCTCATTCAGTAACTGCTCAACCTGCAGCCGGGTTGGCTGACGCAGCAGTAACGGAACCTGGCGGTCGCTGAAGACCACGTCGCCGCTGTTAATACCTTCCAGATAGCTGCGCAGGGTTTGCTGTACGTCTTCAACGTTAAAGCCAAAATGAGCAATACGCGGGTAATTATTTTCCAGCTGCAGATAGTGCATGCCATCGGCCTGTGAAACCATAACCTCGCTGACGTCGGTCAGATTTTTCATTTCATTACCGATCTGGTCGGCCAGACGCTGCAGTTCGGCCAGATCGCTGCCAAACACTTTAATGGCAACGTCACCACGGGAACCGGAAATCATTTCTGATACACGCATATCAATGGGCTGGGTAAAGCCGTAATCAACACCGGGAAACTGTTCCATCACGGTGCGGATCTGGTCTTTAATGGCGTCTTTATTTTCTGCCTGCCACTGATCGCGTGGTTTCAGTTGCAGGAACATATCGGTTTCATTCAACCCCATCGGGTCCATACCCAGATCGTCGGAACCACTGCGGGCAATAATCCGCTCGATATCGCTGACCGCTGCCAGCATGGCGCTCTGAACTTTCAGGTCGATGGCGGCGGACGCCTGTAAATTAATGGTGGGTGTTTTTTCCAGCTGCACAATTAAATCGCCTTCATCCATCTCCGGCATAAAGGCTTTGCCGGTCTGCAGGTAAGCCAGTATGGCCAGTACAATGGCAACCGCCAGTCCCAGCATAATAGGTTTAGGATTCTGTAAGGCAGCCGACAGGCTGGATTCATAACGGCTTTGCAGATGCACGATCCAGCCTGGGGTGCTTACCTTGTTTTCGTTGATGGCAAGGGTGCATAACACCGGAATCAGTGTCAGTGATACCAGCAGACTGCTGGCCATGGCAAACATAATGGTCATCGCTACCGGCGCGAATAATTTACCTTCCAGCCCCTGCAGGGTCACCAATGGCGAAAATACCAGAAGAATAATCAGGGTGCCGGAAATAATAGGCACCATCACCTCTTTAATAGCGCGGAAAATAACATGCATACGCGGCAACGAGCGCGAGCCCTGCTGTAATTGCGTGACCGTATTTTCAACCACTACAACAGCACCGTCGACCAGCATACCAATGGCAATCGCCAGGCCGCCCAGACTCATCAGGTTAGCGCTCATACCGAAGTAATCCATGATAATAAAGGTCATCAGGGCAGACATCGGCAGGTTAACCGCCACCACCATGGCGACCCGCACGTTACCAATAAATAAACCGAGCAGAATAATTACCAAAGCAACGGCAATCCATAAGGCTTCTGATACGGTATTAACGGCGCGTTCAATTAAGTTGCTGCGGTCGTAAAACACATTAATGCTGAGTTCTGCTGGCAGGCTGGGGCGCAGTGTGTCGAGGGCTTCACGTACACCGCTGATTACTTTCTGGGCGTCAGCGTTTTTCAGTGCGACGACTAAGGCCTGAACTGTTTCACCCTTTCCGTCTTCGGTAACCGCGCCATAACGGGTCATGGATGACAGCGAAACGGTGGCAACATCGGCAAGACGAATGGCGCTGCCGTTATGCCAGCGGATAATGCGGTTTTCCAGATCCTGCAGGCTCTGAATGCGGCCACCACTGGAAACGATAATAGATTCTTCACCGCTGTCGATGCGTCCGGCGCCGTCGTTACGGTTATTGCTTTGCAGAAAATTGTGCAGATCCTGTAATGTCATTCCGGCGCGCGCCAGTGCCAGTGTATCCGGTGCCACCTGATAGGCTTCGACCCGGCCGCCGAGGGCATTAATATCGGCCACACCGGGCACCGTGCGCAGCAACGGTCTGATCTGCCAGTCGAGGATACGGCGTTTTTCGGCAAGCGATAACGGGCCGTCCAGAGTAAACATAAATAATTCGCCCAGTGGCGTACTCATGGCAGCAATGCCACCGCTGATACCCTGAGGTAAATCCGGCCATATTGCCGCCAGGCGCTCGGCAACCTGCTGTCTGGCCCAGTAAATATCGGTGCCACCGGTAAAGTCGACGGTAATATCGGTGATGCCGTATTTTACCACCGAGCGCAGAATACTCTGGTTGGGAATACCCAGCAGTTCGACTTCGATTTTCCGTGTGACGCGGGTTTCAAGCTCTTCCGGTGCCAGCCCCGGTGCTTTAATAATAATTTTTACCTGAGTCGGAGAAATCTCCGGGTAGGCATCAATACGCAGATTCTGAAAGGTATTCAACCCGGCCAGAAAAACCGCAACGCTGATAACAATAATCAGAATGCGCTGTTTTAATACGCCCTGTAATAATGCGGATAACATTTATTCGCTCTCCATACTTTGCCAGAGAGCTTTCAGCGCCGCCGTACCACTGATGGCAATTTCACGGTTTTCCAGTGCCATGTCCTGCAGTAATAAACCACGGTTACCGGCGATGAACTGCTGCAGTTCGGTTACCTGCAGTCCATCAGGTGTGCGGATAAATACCCAGGATTTATCGTTATGGCGTACCCGGGCGGCAGCTTCTGTTGGCCAGCCGGAAACCTTTGATGGAATATCAATAATCAGACTACTGCCCGGTATCAGATTATCTGCCTTAAGCCATACTTCAGTCTGCGCGGCTGCATTCTGTACGCTGCCGATACTCTGAACCGTCGCCTGTTGCTGTGTGGCAGAAATATTAAGGTGCTGGCCAATACTCAGGTTATGCAACAGATGCTGAGGCACCCAAAGTCGTAAGCGCAGCGCATTTTCCGGCCAGAATTCTGCCAGGGAGTCACCGGCCATAAAATGCTCGCCGGGCTGATGTTTAATGGTAATCAGCCAGCCACTTTCCGGCGCCTGCAGAGCATAATCGGCATCGCTGGCGTTTTGCCATTGCGCAGGAAGATGCTTCAGAATCTGTGCGTTAAGTTTTTTCTGATCATTCAGCTGCTGGCATTGCAGTTGTTGTTCCTGTAAATCCAGGCGAGAGGTCAGGCCACTTTTATTCCGCTCCCGCATATCACTGAGACGCTGATTACACAGGCTGACCTGTTGCTGTAAACGCTGGTTGCTCTGAAAAAAATCCAGTACATCGTGGCTGTGCAGTAATGCCAGAGGTTCTTTTTCAGCAATAAAATTACCCGTTGTGGCTTGCCATTCTTCCAGCCGTCCTTCGAAGGGCAGGCTGATATTTTCAGCCTGACCGGGAGCAACAGTACTGATTGCCGGCAGGGATGCCAGCACCACCTGATCCTGTTTTCCCAGCGTCTGAAAGCGTACCCCCAGATTGTCCAGCTGCTCGTTACTGATGGTCAGCTGTGTGGTAACGGGCATATTTTCAGCAAGGCTGGTCTGAGTGCTGGCCAGTAACAGACTGACGGCCAGTAACGGATTAATGTACAGACAGCAGAATTTCATAACAGGGGCTCCTGTAACTGAGCAGATAAATTAACAACGGTTGTGCTGAACAGGTTCATAGCGAATATCCCTGTAACAGATTCCACTGGCTGATATTGCGCAGATATTCAATCCGCGCTTCATCGGCCTGTTGTTGCAGGCGCCAGATGCTGGCCTGAATCTGCAACCACTGAAAACCTGACAGGCTGCCGCGCTGGTAAGCCTGGTACTGGCTCTGATATTGCGCGCTGGCCTGCTGGCTCATGTCTTTTAATTCGTTCATACGTTGTTGTTGCTGCGGCAGGGTTGTCGCCAGAACATTGCGCTCGTTCTCAAGTTGTTGGCGGGTACGCAGCCATTCGCTGTGGCGATTACCCAGTTCGCGTACTGCGTTGCGGCGCTCGCTGTAATTGCTGCTGCCAAAATCAAAGCTTATTCCGACTTGCAGAGCATCGCTGGCGGGCTGAGCATTAACCGCCTGCTGATGTTTTACGCCCAGACTTAAACGCGGATTGAGCGTATTTTTCTGCTGGCTGCGTAATTGCGCATCGGATAGCTGTTTTTGTATCTGCAATAACTGCAGTAACGGATGGTTATCCAGCGGTTGTTCCGGCAGGAGAGTGAAAGACCAGTCGCCGGGTAATTCCGTCAGCGCTGTCCACTGTTGCCACTGCTGCTGCAGAGTCTGTTGCTGGCGCTGGTTCAGCAGCTGCTGATTTTTAAGCTGCTGATATTGCTCCTGCAGGGTAAGGCGATCGGCAGCCGGACGTTCGCCCTGACGGATTAATAAATCCAGCCACTGCAATTGTTGCTGCATTGCTGCCAGGCGGTCCTGAATTCGTTGCTGACTCAGGTTGAGGCTCTGCCAGTCCCACCACCAGGTCTGTAATTTCCCCGCCAGCTGCCAGCGCAGCAATTGTTGATAAGCCAGGCTTTCATTGCCCGCTGCTTGCTGATAATCGCGCTGACTCTGCATTAAGCCCGGACGAGCGAGGGGAAGTTCCAGCCGGGTTTGCCATTCTTCGGCACTGCCGCTGGCATCATTGCCCTGCTGATAATCGACGGCAATGGACGGGGCTGCAGCCAGCCAGCCGGGCAGGCGCCGGTTGTTAATATCGTTTTCTGCCGGCAGATACTGTTGTTCCGGCAGCTGTTGCCAGGCTGCTTCGAGGCTTTGCTGAAAGTTACCCCCAGCCTGAACCCCGATTGCTAATGGCAATAAAAGCAGGGCAGCGAGAAAGCGCTGCGGCTGAATATTCTTCTGCTCCATAAAGTGTTCTCCGCTGAATACCGGAGGCAACATAGCGGCACAAGCTGAAACGAAACTGAAAAAGGCCGCTTTTCATGTAAAGCAG
>NZ_DDCJ01000015.1:5652-13280 GCF_002335285.1 Thalassolituus sp. UBA2009 | reverse complement strand
CTGGAGCAGTGTGACCTGTTTCTGAGTATCGGAACCTCAGGCCATGTTTATCCGTCTGCCGGATTTGTCGACATCGCCCGCCGGGCCGGTGCCCACACCGTAGAGATCAATCTGGAGCCTTCGAATACCGAAGATGCCTTTGCCGAGCACCTGTACGGCCAGGCCGGCCGGACACTCCCCTCCCTCCTGCAGCGGCTGCTGTAGTGTCTGCCGGCAATTAATCCTCTTTTTAAAACAAAGAGGCCTAAAGGCGCTTATATTTATTGGCAAACAATTAAGATTGTCCTGAATTCAGGATTATCGGTTGCAGATTTCATATCTGCTGACAAAACACAAACTAGCCTAAAATCCTCCCCAAGACTGGCCAAACCGTAATGAAAGGCCATGCTTATCAATAAGATATCCCGGCATTCATTCCGCCCGGCTCCCGCCAGCCCGCTAACAGGAATTGCGCATGATCCATGTATCCCGCCCTTTGTGGCTGCTGCCCGCTGCAGCATTAACACTACTGCTTACCAGTGGCTGCTCTGAGCAACAGGCCAGTGCAACCGCTACCGTGGTTCATCCGGCTAAAGTTTTCCAGATCAGCCCGGCCAGCCAGACAATGCTGCGACGCTTTCCCGCTCAGGTACAGGCCGCCGAACGTGCTGCACTGGCATTCCGCGTCAGTGGTGAACTGCTGACACTGCCGGCTCAGGCCGGTAAAGAAGTGCGTCAGGGAGACGTATTAGCACGCCTTGACCCCGCCGATTACCAGCTGCGTGTTGATGACCGTAAAGCCCGCTATGAACTGGCGGAGTCACAGTTTCAGCGGGTAAAAGACCTGTTTGAACTGGGGCAGATTTCCCAGTCACAGTTTGATCAGGCCAAAGCCGAACTGGATATCAGTAAAGCGGCGCTGGCCAGCGCCCGCACAGACCTGTCTTACACCACTTTAAAAGCACCGTTTTCCGGCGTTATTGCCGAAGTCTATGCCGATAATCATCAGCCGGTGGCCGCCGGTAAAACCCTGGTTATGCTGCAGGCCAAGGATCAGCTTGAAGTTCGCTTACAGATTCCGGAAAACCTGATGGCGCATATCGCCAAAAAAGAAAACACCAACTATCAGCCGGATGTTGAGTTTGAGGCCCTGCCAGGCAAGCGTTTCCGCGCCAGCTATAAAGAGCATACGGCTCAGGCCGATCCGGCGACCGGCAGTTTTACCATCACGCTGACCCTGCCCCGTCCGCCTTCGCTGAATTTACTGCCAGGGATGAGTGCCAGCGTGCACGTGGACCTAAGCCAGGTGCTGAGCCAGAGCAGCCAGAACCTGATTGTCCCACCCCAGGCAGTCTTTCAGGGCGAACAGCAGGCCGATGGCAGTTCGCAGGCGATGGTGTGGATAGTAACAGCTGATATGACCCTGCAAACACGCGCTGTAAAAATCGGCCAGCTGTCAACCGCAGGGCTGGAAATCACTCAGGGATTACAGCCAGGCGATACCATTCTCGCCGCTGGTGTTCATCAGGCCCATGAAGGGATGCGTATCCGCCCCTGGATTCAGGAACGGGGTCTTTAAGCATGAGTCAGCCACAGAACTCGGCCACCTACTTTATTAAGCACAGCACGACCAGCTGGATGATGCTGGCCATTTTGCTCGTCGGCGGAGCCATCAGCTATTTAGGGCTGGGCCGTCTTGAAGATCCGCAGTTCACCATTAAAGAAGCCATGGTGATTACCTACTACCCCGGCGCCAGTGCGCTACAGGTGGAGGAAGAAGTTACCGCACCACTGGAAAGCGCCATTCAGGCACTACCCTATATCAAGCATGTTGATTCCATTTCCAAGGCTGGTTTTTCCCAGGTTCATCTGGTGATTAAACCCACCTATAAATCCCATCAGCTGGCGCAGATCTGGGATGAATTGCGCCGTAAAGTGCATGATAAAACCCCGTCCCTGCCACCCGGTGCCAATGCTCCGATTGTGATGGATGATTTTGGCGATGTGTACGGTGTGTTGCTGGCATTGTCGGGTAACGATTACAGCTACGAAGAACTGAATGATTATGCCGACTATCTCAAGCGTGAATTATCGACGCTTAATGGCATCGCCAAGGTCACCATATCCGGCACTCAGCAGGAACAGGTATTTATTGATATTTCCCGTGAGCGCATGACCAACCTCGGCATTCCGCTATCGCGTCTGTATCAGTTATTACAGACGCAGAATACCGTACAGGATGCCGGCCATATCCGTATCGGCGACGAATATATCCGCATTCATCCAACCGGAGAATTCCGATCCGTTCAGGAACTCGGCGACTTACTGGTCAGCCAGGCAGGCTCCGATAAACTGATTTATTTACGCGACATTGCCAATATTTCTGAAGGTATTGCCGAAGTTCCTGACCACCTTACAAATTACAACCGTATGCCATCGCTGCGTATTGGTATCGCGTTTAACAGCGGTGTTAACGTTGTTGCTGTCGGTGAACAATTACGGCAGAAAATGGCAATACTGGATGCCAACCGTCCATTAGGAATTGAGCTGCACACACTGTACGATCAGCCAGCCGAAGTGGATGCTTCCTCCACCGGCTTCGTGCTCAACCTGCTGGCCTCCATCCTGATTGTGATTGTTGTACTGCTGCTGTTTATGGGCATGCGCGCCGGTATTATCATCGGCATTATTCTGTTGCTGACCATTCTCGGTACCTTTATTGCCATGAAGGTCATGGATATTCAGCTGCACCGGATTTCGCTGGGGGCGTTAATTATTGCTCTCGGTATGCTGGTCGATAATGCACTGGTCGTAACCGAAGGCATTATGGTGGGTATTAAAAAAGGCCTGTCACGAACCCGCGCCGCTTACGACATTGTGCAGCAAACCCAGTGGCCACTATTAGGTGCCACTGTAATTGCCGTTACCGCCTTTGCACCTATCGGTTTATCACCGGATTCAACCGGTGAGTTTGTTGGTTCATTATTTTATGTGCTGCTGATTTCCCTGCTGTTCAGCTGGATTACCGCCATTACCCTGACGCCTTTTCTCTGTCATCTGCTGTTTAACAAAGAAGAGCATCCGGATGCGGAAAGCGATCCTTACCACGGTTTTCTGTACGATATTTATCGTACAACCCTGAGCCTGATGTTAGCGCGCCGCGGAACGACCATGGGCGTGATGCTGGCTGCTATGTTTATTGCGATCTATGGCTACAGCTTTGTAAAACAAAGCTTCTTTCCGCCATCCAACACACCGATGTTCCTGATTGATATCTGGCTGCCCGAAGGCTCCGATATCCGCGCAACACAACAGCAGGCTCTGGCACTGGAAAATTATTTTCAGCAAAAAGAAGAAGTGGAATTTACCTCCTCCACGGTCGGTCAGGGTGAACTGCGTTTTATGCTGACCTACGCACCGGAGCGGCAGTACCGTGCCTATGCTCAGGTTATGGTACGTACTGCCGAGCGGGAACAGATTTCGGCATTAATTGATGATGCCCGCCGCTGGACGCAAAAAGAAATGCCGGATGCCTTCGTGAAATTCAAACGCCTGCAGATTGGCCCTGGCAGTGCCGCTAAAATTGAGGCCCGTTTTGCCGGCCCAGACCAGGAACAGCTACGTATTCTGGCCGAGCAGGCCAAACAGATTATGCGTGCAGACCCTGACACCGATAATATCCGTCACGACTGGCGCGAACGCGAGAAAGTGATTCGCCCAGTATTTAATGAAGAAAATGCCCGCCGCGCCGGTATTTCCAAACAGGATATGGACGATCTGTTGCAGCTCAGTTTTTCCGGAAAAAGCATTGGTCTGTACCGTGAAGGCACCACCCTAAAACCGATTATTATGCGCCCACCTGCGTATGAGCGGCTTGATATCGATGGCCTCACCGACCTGCAGATCTGGAGTCCGGTATTCAGCCGTTATATTCCGATCGGTCAGGTGGTTGAGCACTTTGATGTGGTGTTTGAAGATCCGATCATTGCCCGCCGTGATCGCAAGCGTACCATCCGTGTCTTTGCCGATCCGGATCTGGACGCTGACATCACCGCCGATGGTTTATTTAAGCGCCTGAAGCCACAGATCGAAGCCATCACCCTGCCACCCGGCTACGAGCTGAGCTGGGGGGGCGAATATGAATCGTCCAGCGAAGCTAAGCAAAGTCTGTTTGCCTCACTGCCGCTGGGCTATCTGCTGATGTTTATTATTACCGTGCTACTGTTTAACGAAATGCGCAGTGCGCTGGTCATCTGGGCCTGTGTGCCACTGGCGATTATTGGCGTCAGCGCAGGCATGCTGTTACTGGGCGCTGAATTCGGCTTTATGGCGCTGCTCGGTTTTCTCAGTTTGTCAGGCATGATTATTAAAAATGGTATCGTTCTGGTTGATCAGATCCGGCTCGAACTGAGCGAAGGCCGGGAACCATACGATGCGGTTTTTCATGCCTCGGTCAGTCGTCTGCGGCCGGTAACCATGGCAGCACTGACCACCATTCTTGGCATGTTACCGCTGTTGTTTGATCCGTTCTTCAGCGCTATGGCCGTGGTTATCAGCTTTGGCCTTGGTTTTGCCACCGTACTGACGCTGGGCGTAGTGCCGGTGTTGTACGCCATGAGTCATGGCATTAAGGCTCCCGTTAAAAGCTGATGAATCAACCGACATAAAAAAACCTCCGTCTGGAGGTTTTTTTATGGGTGCTACACCGTGAGATACGATGGAATCACTCACTGTCAGTCTGAAACATACGCTCCATTTCAGAGATTCCCTCTAATTCCATCAATAACTGTTCCCGCTCACTCTGGTCAACCGCCAGCCAGCTGCGATTACTCAGGCCACCGACGAGAGCATAAAGAAAATTCAGACTGGGCTTGGCCCGCCCCTCAGCGGCAGCCAACTGCTGTAAGCGGTAAAAAGCCATCACCGCGCCACAGCTACGTAATTGCTCAACATCGGTGATACCAACCAGTGCCAGTGACTGCTCACTTTTTTCACCCAGGCCGGGTAAATCCCGGATATATGTCGGACTCATGTATTTCCAATAAATGTATCATCATCTGGCTATTCAAACATGCAGATCGCCAGCTTGTCACATTCCCCTTGCTCCCCCTGCAGCATCCGTGTCGACAGACCCTAGTGATTCAGTGTCGGCATACCTGCCTGATACCAGTGAATGAAGTCAGATTCAGCAATCGGAGGTGAAAAAAGATACCCCTGCCCAACCGGACAACCACTACGGCACAGAAAATCCAGATCGGTTGGTTGTTCGATTCCTTCTGCAACAAGAGTAATACCAAGTTCGTTACACATTTTCAGGGTGTTTTCAAAAATCACCTGCAAATGCCCCTTGCCGGCAATACCATCAATCAGGCTCCGATCCACTTTCAGTTCCGTAAAGGGAATTTGTGATAACTGCTTAACAGATGAATAGCCGGTACCATAATCATCAAGTGATAAGCCACAACCAGCCAGACGCAAACGGGTCAGGACAGCCAAAGCCCGGGTCATATCCTGAATAACCGCGGTTTCTGTTACTTCAAAAATAATATTTTTTGCATCCGCTTCCATCGCCCGGATGTTATCCAACACAGCGTCACAAAAAATATTATTCTGGAAAGACGCCGCCGACAGGTTGATGGATATGACGGTGTTAAGGCCCTGAGAATTCCAGCGATTCTTTTGCTCAAGCGCCAGCCGAAGAACCTCCAGGCTCAGGTAATCAATTAACCCTTCCTGTTCGCTGACGGCAATAAAACGATCAGGATAAATCAGACTACCGTCTTCTTCCTGAATTCTCACCAGGGCTTCAATACCGTGCAGAGACATATCCGCCAGATTCATTTTGGGTTGGTAATGCAGCACCAGTTCCCGCTGGCCAATAGCGTGCTGCAAACGCTGCAAGGTGACCGGTCGCGAAGGTTTCGACGCAGACAGGGCTGAACTCTGATCCTGCTGTGCTCTGCAATCTGAAAATATTTTTGTCAGGGCATCTCGCGTCATCGGTTTTTTTACACTGCCAAGAACTCTCAGTCCACGCCTTGAAGCCATCAGACCAACGGCATAGATCAGGCTTTCTTCCCGTCCGCTAAGAATAATCAGGCCGCTGCCGGTACTGCGTGCGGCCAGTAAATCGACCAGTTCAATGCCGTTCATGTCCGGCATTTCCAGGTCGCAGATCAGCAAGTCAAACTCTTCCGCACGGCCATCAATCGCCTTCAGTGCAGTACGGCCATTGTCGGCCACAGCAACGTCTCCGGCACCGAGTTCAAGGCACATTTCAGCCAAAGCAGTACGCTGTACCAGACTGTCTTCCACCACTAATACTGACAATTGCGCCATATGAATTTCCGTAATATCCCTGTTGCCTCAGACATAGCGCATAATCACGCCAGCCACATCACCCAAGCCTATAACGTGCTGCACCGCACCGCGTTTTACGGCTTCCTTGGGCATACCATATACCACACAGCTGGCTTCATCCTGACCGAAGGTTTCAGCCCCTGATTCCAGCATTTCCTGTAATCCGCGGGCACCATCATCCCCCATGCCCGTCAGAATAATGCCCACAGCATTTTTACCGGCACAGTGCGCCGCTGAACGGAACAACACATCGACAGAGGGACAGTGGCGGTTAACGGCCGGACCCGATTTGACCGCAACATAATAAAACGCACCGCTGCGCGTCAGCGTCATGTGTTTACCTCCCGGTGCAACCAGTGCCAACCCGGGGCGGACACGGTCACCATCAACCGCTTCCCGGACTTCAATCGCGCAAATTGAATCCAGTCTTTTGGCAAATGCAGCGGTAAATTTTTCCGGCATATGTTGCACAATCACAATACCCGGAGCCGTAACCGGTAAGGTTGTCAGAATTTTCTCCAGTGCCAGAGTGCCACCGGTTGACGTACCTATTGCCACAACGGTTTCTGTGGTTTTAATCATCGCCGAACGTTCAGGCAGCAGTAGTTTGTGCTGCGTGTTCTGCACGTTAATCGTTTTCACGCGGGAGCGGGCGGCAGCACGCACAGCATCGACCAGTTCAGGTGCACTGGACTGCAGGAAATCTTTGACGCCAAGCTTGGGCTTGGTAAAGATTGCGACGGCACCAGCAGACAAGGCCTCTAGTGTCGTTTCGGCTCCCTTTTCCGTTAGCGATGAGCAAATCACCACCGGCGTCGGGCGCGACTTCATGATTTTCCGCAAAAACGTCAGTCCGTCCATGCGCGGCATTTCTACATCCAGAGTAATAACATCCGGCCAGTTGCCACGCATTTTATCAATCGCAAAATAAGGATCAGCGGCGGCCCCCGTGACTTCAATGTCAGGTTGGGCAGACAGGATGTCTGTCATCATATTCCGCACAACGGCGGAATCGTCCACTACCAGTACCCGGATTTTCCGTTCCATAACGCCTCACACTCCGCTCAACAGCTGAATTGTCAGCTTTCCGCTTGGCGGATTAAAAATTACTTTACGACCAGAGTTGCCACCAACGTCTTCCTGCCTGAGATGAAACCCGGCCTCAGATATAAACTGTTGCGCCAGATGATAATTACAGCTTCCTACCTGGAATCGTTCTGCCAACAGTGAAGCCTGCATGCTGCCTGCTCCTCCGGTAATCATGGCTTCAACATCCTCTGGCTTAAATC
>NZ_DDCJ01000015.1:0-5383 GCF_002335285.1 Thalassolituus sp. UBA2009 | reverse complement strand
CTCCCCTGCCAATAAATAATGGCAGATACAGTATGCTTTGCTTTTCGGGTGCCAGAGAATTACGGCAACACAAGAGCCAAGGATGGTACTGACCAGACCGACGTCCACCTCATCAATCAGATAGTCTCCTGGTTTCAGATATACCTGGCGCATATCAGGATATCAGCCGGTAACATCCGGGCTGATATTGCTTAATTCTTTCGCTATAGCCAGTAATGCTTTCTGAATGTCCGACCAGAAGCCAGCCTCCGGGAGTCATGCTGTTCATGACATGGCGGAGAATCTCTTTCTTTTCTTCCAGATCAAAATAGATCAGTACATTACGCAGAAACACCAGGTTAAAGCGCTCTGTGCCAGCATAAGGTTGCATCAGGTTGTGCTGGGTAAAATTCACTTGCTTACGCAGTTCACCACAAATGCGGAAAAGCCCCTGATCTTTTCCCTTACCTTTAAGGCAATATTTTTTCCGGTAGCTTTCAGGAATTTTGACCGAAGCCTCAATCGGGTAGATGGCCCGCTGACCAATACTGAGCACTTCGGTATTGATGTCTGTACCCGTTACACTCCAGGGGCCATGCAAACCAAAAGCATCAGCCATGATCAGAGCCACGGTATAGGCTTCTTCACCTGTAGATGCCGCGGCGCTCCAGACCGACACTTTCCCTGCCTGCTTCAGATCGGGAAGAATAACGGACTGCATAAATTCAAAGTGCTTATGCTCACGGAAGAAATACGTTTCGTTCGTTGTAAGAATATTCAGAAGCACCTGAGCTTCTTCTTTATCCCCGCTCCGGATAATCTTCAGATATGCAGAAAAACTTCCCAAACCCAACTTAGCAATACGCTTACTCAGGCGGCCACTGACAAGACTCTTCTTACTGTCATTCAATGTTATGCCAGAGTTCTGAAACAGCCACTGACGGAAAAAATTAAACTCCGCATCCGCCAATGGCTGTAAAGCGGTGTAATTAGAACTTCTCAAAGTCGAAGTCGTCATCGTCTGTATTACCCGCCTTTACGGCTGCAAGGTTCTTACGCTCAGGAGCCGGACGCACAGTCCGTACAGGCTTGCGTGTTGGTGCGCCCTGAGTCAGCCCAACATTGAAGTACTCCATCATCTGCTGCAGCTCTACAGCCTGTGACGTCAGCTCTTCAGAAGTAGACGATAACTCCTCAGAGGCAGCCGCATTCTGCTGCGTTGCCTGGGTGATCTGGCCAATAGCATTATTAATTTCATGCGCGCCGGTACTCTGCTCACCACTGGCTGCTGCAATCTCCTGAACCAGCTCAGCGGTTTTCTGGATCGACGGCACAATTTCTGAGAGAAGTTTGCCGGCATCTTCTGCCAGTGCGACGGAGTTACTTGCAACTTCACCGATCTCTTTAGCTGCTGTCTGACTGCGCGCCGCCAGTTTACGTACTTCCGCTGCCACAACCGCAAATCCGCGTCCATGCTCGCCAGCCCGGCCGGCTTCAATAGCAGCATTCAGAGCCAACAGGTTGGTTTGATAGGCGATGTCGTCAATGATGCTGATTTTATCGGCAATCTGCTTCATCGCATCGACGGTTTTCATCACCGACTCACCCCCTCTGATCGCATCATGGGCGCTTTTATTGGCAATACCATCGGTAATTTTGGCATTCTCGTTATTCTGGTTGATGGAAGCGCTCATTTCCTCCATGGCCGCCGAGGTTTCCTCAACACTGGAGGCCTGTTCTGCTGCTGCCTGGCTGATAGACTCCGCCGTAGCACTCATTTGCTCAGATGCAGATGAAAGATTATCGGCCGACGAGCGAACCTGAGAAATGATGTCCGATAACTTATCGACCATCTGTACAATCGCAAACAGCATACTGGTTCGGTCATCCGGTTTAATCTGAATATTCTGGGTCAGATCACCGGCTGCGACCTTCTGAATAACCTCCGCGGCATACGAGGGCTCGCCACCCAGCTGCTTTACCAGACTGCGGGTAATGATAATCCCCAAGAAAATACTGATCAGCAGGCTCACAACAATAATGATGATGTTAGTGATCAACGTCGCAGAGTAACTCTCTGAAGATACTTCATATTCTTTAGCAGCCACATTGATCTGTACGTCCACCAGTTTGGAAAAACGATCACTCACCGGTTCAATGGCCGGGTAGAGGGTGTTCAATACAAATTCATCAAGCGCTGCCTGGTCTTCTTTCATCATGATGCTTTTAACACGCTCTACAGCGGCATCAGCCGTACGTAAAAGCGGTTTTATTTCATCAACCAGTGCAGCTTCTTCTGCTACCAGTTGGGTCGAAAGATACCCACGCCATTTTTCCGAAATACTCTGCTGAGCAACATCAATATTGCTCAATCCGCGCTCCCAGCTCAGTCCACCATTACGGACTTTATGGGCAGTATCCACAATATTAACGGCATACATGTCGGCAATCAGTTTCAGGTCTTTAAGCGGTACAACCCGATCAAGGTATACGGTTTCCATCGCCCGATGCTCTGAACGCATCCCACTGATACCAAGCACACCGATCATTATCAGGAAAAACAACAACGTCGATGCCAGCAGTGCCAGACGATAGGCAATTTTCATATTATTCAGCATGTTGTTTCTC
Source organism: Thalassolituus sp. UBA2009 (assembly GCF_002335285.1). NCBI lineage: Bacteria > Pseudomonadati > Pseudomonadota > Gammaproteobacteria > Oceanospirillales > Oceanospirillaceae > Thalassolituus > Thalassolituus sp. UBA2009. The sequence goes on along the minus strand of NZ_DDCJ01000015.1, from coordinate 2,776 downwards.
CCGATTAACTGCTGGATGAGGACTGTTCAATAATCATGGCCATTTCTTCTATGGAAAGAACCCGATCCGGTTCGAGAATAATCACAAAGTGTTCATCAATATGAGCAACCCCCTGAATAAACTGAGCCTGGATTTTAGCGCCAAACTCCGGAGGGTCTTTGATCTGGTCCTTCTGTAACTCAACCACATCATTGACAGCATCAACGACGACACCGATCACGGTCTTTTTGTTTTCAAAAAGAACATCCAGAATGGCAATACAGCTGCGTTTATGGATCAGTGTTGGCAGGTCACCAAAGCGAATTGAGAGGTCGACAACAGGCACGACCTCTCCGCGCAGGTTGAGAACGCCTTTAACGAACTTAGGCATCATGGGCACGGTTGTTACATTGCCGAACTCAATCACTTCTTTCACTGAGTTAATACTGATGCCATAAACCTCATCGCCAAGAATAAAGGTCAGGTACTGACAGAAATAATTATTCTCAGTAAAGACTTTATCCGCCGCTTCATTGAAATCGGCCGTCATATCAGGTCCTCATCACATTTAACAGATTGCGGTTAATGTTCTTTGCTTCGCTGTCGCGGGAAAATTCAATAAACTGCGGTACATCGACAATAAACCCGACATCTCCGGTGCCAAGAATTGTCGTGCCACTGATACCACGGATGGATCTGAAAAGAGCAGATATGGGCTTAACCACCGCCTGAACTTCGCCCAGAAGTTCATCGACAACCAAACCGGCCCGTTTGTCTGCAAACTGAACAACGACCAGGTGCTCTTTAGCTTCCTGTTCATGTTCTTCTCCCAGCATTTCATCAAGATAACCGCTAACAACCGGATCATTCGCTGAAGTAATGCCGTCGTAACTGAATATTTCAGCAACGCGGACAAAAGGAAGAACCTCGCCACGCAGATTAATAAAGTTTCTGTCAATGCAGAGCTTTTTCCGGTCAAAACCGATGCATTCTTTAATCATGCTGGTCGGAATAACCAGATGAGTATCCCGGACAGATACTTCAAAACTGTCAATGATTGCTAATGTCAGTGGCAGGCGAATGCGGAAACGTGTGCCCTTGCCTTTCTCACTGCTGATTTCAATCAATCCTTTCAGGTCATCGATATTGCGTTTAACCACATCCATACCGACGCCGCGTCCTGATAATTTAGTGACGGCTTCGGCGGTTGAAAATCCGGGCGAGAATATCAGACGATAAACTTCTTCTTCAGACAGCTTTTTTCCCTGTTCAATAAGGCCGCGTTCCAGCGCCTTTTGATAGATTTTTTCTGCATCAAGACCAGCGCCATCGTCTATGACTTCAATAACAACAGATCCGGAATCATGGTAGGCATTAAGATGAAGGCTGCCACTCTCTGGCTTGCCCGCGGCCAGACGTTTTTCAACTGACTCTATGCCATGGTCAATGGCGTTCCGCACAATGTGCATCAATGGATCGCCCAGCTTATCGACCATGGTTTTATCCAGCTCAGTTTCTGAACCGGATATTTTCAGATCAATTCCTTTACCGGTTTCTTTGGCAACATCGCGGACAATCCGGCGCAACCGGCTGAAAGTTTCCCCAACCTGCACCATGCGCAGCTGCAACGCACCATCTCGCACCTGTTCAACTAAACCGACCATACCGGAAAAGGCTTCAGACATCCGGGTATCTGTCATGTGGCGCATCATTAATTCAATCGCTGCACCAGACGTAACCATTTCACCGATGAGTGAAATCAGATGATCCAGTTTACGGGAATCCACTTTCAGAAAACTGACATCGCCAAGTGTCCGTTCGGCCTTTTTGGGTTCATTGTCTTCTGCACTGACGGCAACGTCGGCAGGCACGTTATCAGCAGAAGAACCACTGCCGGATACCGCTCTGACATCGTCAGGTTCGGCGCTCTGCACTGAGTTTTCTTCAGTGACCGTTACCGTACTGAACTCCTGAATAAACTCAAATACCTCAAGAATATCGTCACGGGATGCATGGGTTGTCAGATACAGACTCAGCACCAGATAACATGCTTCTGCATCAAATCCTTCATCAGGAAGGTTGTTGGTTAATGTCAGATCGTCGATATGCCCCAAAGTATGCAGATAATTAATATGCGAACTTGGGTCCATACCATCGCGGAAGGTATCCGGGCCGTATTGAACAAAGATATGCCAGCGGTGCTCGCTCTGGCTCAGCTCCGGTGTATTTTCCGCAGCAGCGGTTGCCAATGGTGTCTGAGTCGGGCTGTCTGTCATGTAATGACCAAGAGCGCTAACCAACCGCTCTTCAACGGCAAGATCACGCTCGCCGCTGCCTTTCAGAACGGCAACCAGAATGCTCATATGCCGCTGGCAATCAAACATCAGCTCAGACAGGTCGGGAGTAAAACCGATATCTCCTGCCCGAACCCTGTCGAGCACGCTCTCAACGTTGTGCGTGAAAGCCACAATATCATCGAAGCCAAACAACCCGGCAGAGCCTTTAATGGTATGAGCGGCACGGAATATTTCATCAATACGATCAACGATACTGGCATCGCCACCATCAACTTCAAGCAGACAGGACTCCATCTGCCCAAGAAGCTCTTCCGCTTCATTAATAAAAAGCTGTTCGGCCTGATCCATATCCATCGTATTTACCCCTGCCCGGTACTGACCAGTTTGCCAAGCTGTGTTTCCGGCAACTGATAAAGTTTCAGTAAGTGCTCAGCACTGCTGCCGGAGCGAACATCGACAGTGATATGACTGCTGTCACCGCATTGCTTTTTCAGCCATAA
>NZ_DDCJ01000037.1:40288-40787 GCF_002335285.1 Thalassolituus sp. UBA2009 | reverse complement strand
CATTATGGTCAGCGATTACGCCGAATCCACACTGGTACCGGAGCTGGTAAAGCGCCTGCGTACCGAAGCGCCGGATATCATCCTCGACGTACTGACCCCCTCGGATGTGACCTTTAAAGACGTAGAAGCCGGTAAGGTCGATATGGCCATTAACCGCTTTGACGAGATGCCACAGTCTTTTCACCAGATGACTCTGTGGCAGGACGATTTTGTCTGTCTGATTAACCCCGATCATCCGGGGATTCTCAATTTTGATCTCAATGCCTATCTGGCTTCCAAACATATCTGGGTAAGCAAAACCGGTATGGGTGCTGGTGTGGGTATCGACCCGGAGAAAGTCATCCGTCTGGGCTGGGTGGATAACGCCCTGTCGAAGCTCGGGCATAAGCGCAAAATTTCGGTGTTCACCCGTCATTATCAGATGCCGGCGCTGCTGGCGCTGAATAATGATCTGGTGGCGACATTGCCGCGCAAAGTGGCCGATATGCAGGCTGAATCG